>DASVCN010000029.1 GCA_036381595.1 Trueperaceae bacterium
TCCATGAATCGTGAGCCCATCCCACATTCCACTCCACCGACCGACCCGGCCCCTCGGTCGCCCGATCGCCCCGCTCCCTGCGCTACCCTTGAAGGAACGCCCGAAGGAGCACCTCTTGCGCGTCTCACTGTTCATCCCCTGTTACGTCGACACCCTCTTCCCCCAGGCCGGCATCGCCATGACCCGGGTACTCGAGCGACTGGGCCTGGAGGTCGACTTCCCGGAGGAGCAGACTTGCTGCGGGCAGATGCACTTCAACACCGGCTACCAGCAGGAGGCCCTAACGCTGGCGCGGCGCTTCGTGGAGATCTTCGAGGGGAGCGATGCCGTCGTCGCCCCCTCTGCCTCCTGCGTCGGCATGGTGCGCGAGTTCTACCGGTACCTGGCGAACGAGCACGGCGACCCCGAGCTTCTGGAGCGGGTGACGCGGTTGGCCCCCCGCACCTTCGAGTTCTCCGAGTTCCTGGTGGACCGCTTGGGCGTGGAGGACGTGGGCGCCTACTTCCCGCACCGCGTCACCTACCACCCGACCTGCCACAGCCTCCGTGGGATCCGGGTGGGCGACGCTCCATACCGGCTCCTGCGCGCGGTGAGGGGGATCGAGCTGGTGCCGCTGCCCGACGCACAGAGCTGCTGCGGTTTCGGCGGGACCTTCGCGGTGAAGAACTCTGCCACCAGTAGCGCGATGCTGAGCGACAAGGTGGCCAACGTGCTGACTACCAGAGCCGAGTACTGTGTCGCCGTGGACAACTCGTGCCTGATGCAGATCGGCGGAGCGTTGTCGCGCGGCAAGACCGGCGTGCGCACGCTCCACCTCGCCGAGGTGCTGGCGTCCACGGACCAGGGTCTGAGGGAGGGACTGACGGGTCCCCCTGACGTGCTGGCGTCGACGGGGGAGGGTCCGGCGGAGGATCCAGCGCTCGCCCACGAACCGACGCCCGCCCACGAACCGGCGACCATCCGGCCCGAGGCCGAACTCTGATGTCCCGTCTCGAGTTGCCCGTCCTGCCGTTCCCCGTCGCCGCGCGGGAGGCGTTGCAGGACTCTCAGCTGCGGCGCAACCTGGGCAAGGCGACGAGAACTATTCGGGCGAAGCGGTTGGCGCTCACGGAGGAGCTTCCCGACTGGGAGGCTCTGCGCGAGGCCGGCAAACGCATCAAGGCCCACACGATGCGCAACCTCGCTCACTACCTCGAGCAGCTCGAGGAGCGGGTGACTGGCGCGGGCGGTAAGGTCCACTGGGCCGAGGACGCCGCTGAGGCGAACCGCATCGTGAGCGAACTGGTGGCGGCAAGCGGGGCGCGCCAGGCGATCAAGGTCAAGTCGCTCACCACCGACGAGATCAGGCTCAACGACGCCCTGGAAGCGGCCGGCATCGAGGCGATCGAGACCGACCTGGCCGAGCTGATCATCCAGCTGGCAGGGGAGAGCTCGAGCCACATCCTGGTGCCGGCCATCCACAAGAACCGCTCCGAGATCCGCGAGCTCTTCGCCCGCACACTGGGCGAGACCGACCTCAGCGACGACCCGAGCGACCTCACCCGCGCGGCCCGAAGTTTCCTGCGGCAGAGGTTCCTCTCGAGCACGGTTGGCATCAGCGGCGCGAATTTCGGTATCGCCCAGACCGGGACGATCTGCGTGGTCGAGTCGGAGGGCAACGGCCGCATGTGCACGACTCTGCCGCGAACCCTCATCACGGTCATGGGGATCGAGAAGGTCGTGCCGCGCTGGCGGGACATGGAGGTGTTCCTCCAGCTGCTGCCGCGCTCCTCTACCGGCGAACGCATGAACCCCTACACGTCGTTCTGGACCGGGGTGACGAGCGGGGACGGCCCCGAGGAGTTCCATCTGGTGCTGGTCGACAACGGCCGCACCAAGGTACTGGCAAGCGAGTTGGGCCGCGAAGCGCTCCACTGCATCCGCTGCAGCGCCTGCCTCAACGCCTGCCCGGTCTACGAGCGGACCGGCGGGCACGCCTACGGCTCCGTCTACCCGGGGCCCATCGGCGCAGTCCTCACCCCGCAACTGCGCGAGCTAGCCCGGTTCGAAACGCTGCCCTTCGCCTCCACCCTTTGCGGCGCCTGCTTCGACGCCTGCCCGGTGAAGATCGACATCCCCAGGCTGTTGGTGCATCTGCGCGGCAGGGTTGTTGCCCAGAAGCAGGCACGGCGAGGACTTGCCGGCCTGCCGGAGGCGTTGGCGATGCGCGCCTCTGCCCGTCTGTTCGGCGACCCCCGAATCTACGCGCTGGCCCAGCGAGCCGGCCGCTTGGCGCAGAGGCCGTTCGTGCGGAACGGCGTGATCGAGCGCCTGCCGGGACTCGGGGCTTGGAGCAGCACCCGCGACCTGCCGGCCCTGCCGCGGGAGTCGTTCCGCGAATGGTGGCGCCGCCGGGAACGAACAGCTGCGAACGGGCGGGCAGGTGAAGGCCCGCGCGACCGGACGGGCACGGATGCACCACATGGGGTGGATGGGTGAGCGCCCGCAGCCGCATCCTCGAGCGCATCCGGGCGGCGACCGGCCCGCAAGTGGACGGGCTCGATAGTGACGAGGTCAGCCGTGACTATCTGATGGAGGACGACGGCGACCGGGAAGCGCGGGTGCGGAGGTTCACCGAGGTGGTGAGCGACTACCGCGCACGGGTTATCCGGGTGACGGAGGCAGAGGTGCCGGCGTCCGTCGCCTTGGCCTGCGAACGCCGAGGCGCCCGTAGGCTGATCGTGCCTGAAGGCTTCCCCGAGGAGTGGCTGCCGGGTACGGTGGAGCGACTCCCCGACGACCTGGGCAACGAGGAGCTGTCCACGGCCCACGGCGTGCTCACCACCTGCGCGCTGGCCATCGCCCAGACCGGCACCCTAGTCCTCGACGGCGGGCCGGGCCAGGGCAGGAGGGCTGCCACTCTGCTTCCGGACTTCCACCTGTGCGTCGTCCGGGCGTCCCAGATCGAAGGTATCGTTCCCCAGGCGGTCGCTCGGATCGAGGGTTCGATCGCGGCCGGTCGGCCGGTTACCTTCATCAGCGGCCCGTCCGCGACCTCGGACATCGAGCTGAGCCGGGTCGAGGGCGTGCATGGGCCGAGGACCCTCGAGGTGTTGGTGGTGGACGAGTCGGTCGACTAGCGATAGTCCAGCCTCTCTCCATCCCGAGTCGAGATGTCCTCACTGTTCAGGTCCATTGAAGGTAGCACAGGACGCGGCAGGACTAGGAGTTCAGGAGCGCGGCTGGTACCACCGCAATGCCGTCGGAGCGGCGATAAGCATCCTTGCCGGGTGTGACGACAAGCGAGTCAAGCAGCCTGTTCCCGATCCGGTCCCTCAGCCAGGTCAGGTGTCGAACGTCCTCGTCTCTCACCAAGGGCGACAGTTTTACCTCGATTGCGATCACGCGCCCGTCGTCACGTTCGACTATCAGGTCGATCTCATGGTCCCCGTTCTTCGTTCTTAGGTGGTAGACGTTCGCCTCGTTCCGTTGGGAGTAGACGCGCAGGCTTTGGGTCACCAGTGACTCGAACAAGCGCCCAAGGAGGTCGCCACCACGGAAGGCGTCCGGCCCGGCCTCCTCTCCCGCCAGCAGGCTCTGCAGCCCAAGACCCAGCAGCCTGGCGGCCAGAGCGGGGTCGGTGAGATGGTGCTTTGGCGCCTGACCGAGTCGACTCAAGCCCCTGCTGCCGGGTAACCAGGCTGGCAGTGGGTCGAGAATCCAGAGGTCGGTTAGGACCTGCCGGTACGCCTCGGTGGTGGATCGAGCCGGTTTATCTGCCTCACCCGGCGTTGCGGCATCGAGTATCCGATTGTACGAGGCCGAAGTAGCGGTGGCCGCTGCGTAGGATCGCAGCCAAGCCAAGAGAGCCTCGCGCCTGCGCACGGTTCGGCCCTGCTCTTCGAAGTCGCGCTGCGAGATCCTCTGTAGATATCCATCCAGGAGCAGCTTCCGCGCTCTCGCTGGGCTCTCCCTTATCCCCGGGAAGCCGGAGGAAACGATCTCACCAACGTAGTCTCGCAGCCCAAGTACCGAACTTTGACGAAGAGGCTCCTTGGACCCTGTGAGCAGTTGCGACAAGGAGATGGTGGCCGGTTCGAGCTGTCGTTCCGCGAGTGACATGGGGCGCATGCGAAGCGTGATGAAACGGCCGGCGCCCGAATGAACTGGGGCTTCAATTGGAGCGGCGCTGCCGGCGAGAAGGAAGCTTCCGGGAGCGGTACCGCCATCAACCGCCCGCCTTACCCAATCCCAAACCTGGGGCAGTCGCTGCCACTCATCCAGCAGCACAGGTTTCGGGTCGTCGTTAAGTCGATCGGGATCGGCCTCGAGGAGGGTTCGCTGCCGGGGATCGTCGATCGTGTAGATTGTGCTCGCGCGGCGTGCGAGCGTTGCGGTCTTGCCAATGCCCTTGGGCCCCTCAACGGCTATGGCTGGAGCGCCATCGAGAAGGTCGTTCAGCTCCGCATCGACGATGCGCGGCAGGTACTTATTCATGGCGCATGATACCATTAGCAGAAGCTCTACGCTACCACTGGCAGGCTCCGGAGACTACCATTAGCAGGCTGCGCGGACGGCTGGCACAGGAAACGACGGAGATTGGGAGCATGTGGTGCCCGATCGACCGATAGGACCCTCATAGCCGCACGAAGAC
>DASVCN010000030.1 GCA_036381595.1 Trueperaceae bacterium
GTAGCCGAGGTAAGCGCTGCACCACGGTTCGTTCAGCGTGGCCCAGGCCTGGACCCGGTCGCCAAGCCGGGCGGTGACGAGGTCGGCGTAGTTGGCGAAGGCTAGCGCGGTTTCGCGCTCGACCCAGCCGCCCTCATCCTCAAGCGCCTGCGGCAGATCCCAATGGTAGAGGGTCACGAACGGTACGATCCCCCGCTCGAGCAGCCCGTCGACGAGCCGGTCGTAGAAGTCGAGGCCGCGCGACTCGACCCGGCCGCGTCCCTCGGGCAGTATCCGCGGCCAGGAGATCGAGAAGCGGTAGGCGCCAACGCCCAAGCTGGCGATCAGGTCGAGGTCGTCTCGCCAGAGGTGGTAGTGGTCGCAGGCGGTGTCGCCGCTGGCGCCGCCGGCGACCTTGCCCGGGGTCCGGCAGAACGTGTCCCAGATGCTTGGCCCGCGGCCATCCTCTCGGGCCGCCCCCTCGATCTGGTAGGCGGAGGTGGCTACGCCCCAGATGAATCTCGAGGGCTTCTCGTCTCCTGATCCGGTCATGCTCGCTCCTACTCCGACTGCCTCGCCCGCACGAGGATTACCGCCCTGGCCGGGACGAGTAGCGGGTCGCTCACCGATGCACGCGTGGTCATCGGCTTCAGTAGTTCGTCGAATATCGACTCGCTTAGTGTGGTGACCTCCAGATCGGCCGTCGTCTTGGCCTCGAAATGGAGTTGCGCCTTGAACTCCCTGTCGTCGTGGTTGATCAGCAGCAACCTGACTTCGCCGCGGCTGGAAACCGCGTATGCCCGTAGCGGAAGTTCCGCGTCCGCCGGAAGGACGGAGCCGGTGAAATCGCCGAGCATCCGGTAGAGGTGGTAGGTGGGGCGTAGCCAGCCGCCGGTGCCGATGAGGCCGTGCCCGCCCATCCCTTGCAGAGTGAAGTAGCTGCTGAAGTCGAGCCGCTCGCGGGTCATCTGCCCCAGGACATCCGCCAGCCATAGGGTCGCCGTCATGTCCTCGAGGTGGCGGTAGGAGCTCGAGCGCCACGAAAGCCCGAATTCGGTCACTCCGTACCTCAGCTCCCGACCGAAGCCGAGCGGGTTGGCTTCGGGGTCAGCCGCCCAGTTGCGGTAGCGTCTGTACTCGTCGGAGAACTGCCCCGAGGTGGCCAGAGCGGCCGCATCGGTCCAGGTACCGTCGGTGGGATAGATATGCCAGGTGAGTATGTCGATGACGTCTCCGCACCGACGCACGACCTCACGCAAGTACGCTTCGCCCCCGGGCCTGGCGCCCGACGCGGCAGGACCGGCTAGAAGGTAGCTGGGGTCGACCTCGAGGAGAGCGGTTCGGAAGCGGCGGAACTCTTCGCAATACCGTGCCGGAGTCCAGCTCGGGTCGCCCCTGTTGCTCCCGTAGAGATCCGGCTCGTTGCCGATCTCCCAGGCGAGCACGGGGATCTCCCGCTCCTTCGTCAGCCGCGCCAGCCCGGCAGCTTGTTGAGGCGTGCCCTCGAATAGGTTGGCGACCATCATCACGGGCGGCCTATCCAGGAGTCCCAGGTTGAGCTCGAGCGCCGCCAGGTCGGGTTCGCCGAGGACGATCTCGTCGGCCTGATTGCCGGGCGGGAAGCGCAGCCAATCGACCCGGATGGCCTCGTACTCGGCTTCAGAGCCGACGATCAACATCGAGTTCCCGTAATTGAAGCCGCTGGTCGCGAACGCCGGGACCTCGCCCATGGGCTTCGAACCGACCCGTACCTGCAATGCTTCCTGGGCCTGAGCCAGGCCTGGCGCCAACGTGAGGACGCCCAGTGCGAGGAGCTGCGGCCAGCGCCGATCGCCCTCCCGCCTCACCCCTTCACCGAACCCGCGACGAGGCCCTCGATGACCTGCCGGGAGGCGAAGGCGAACAGCACGAGCAGGGGGAGCACCGCCAGCGCCGTACCGAGGATGACCGCGCCCCAGTCCGTGTTGACGAGGCCCTGCAACGAGCGGAGCGCGAGCGGGACGGTGAAGGCGTCTCTGCCCCTCAGGATCACGAGTGGACCCAGGAAGTTGTTCCACTGGCTGATGAAGGTGAGCAGCGCGAGTGTGGCCAGGCCCGGCCTCACGAGCGGAAGCACCACGCTCCAGTAGATGCGGAACTCGCTGGCGCCGTCGATCCGCGAGGCGTCGAGCAGGTCCTTCGGGATGGTGCTGGCGATGTACTGGCGCATGAGGAAGATTCCGAAGGCGTTGGCCATGCCGGGGAACCAGATGGCTCGGGGCGTGTTGAGCCAGTCGAGGAAGTCGATGATCAGGTAGTAGGGGATGATGTTGAGGAGTTGCGGGATCATCAGCGAGACGAGCACGAAGGTGAAGAGCCCGTTCTTCCACCTGAACTCGTACATGGCGAAGCCGAACCCGCCGAGAGAGCAGAAGAAGACCGTGGTGACCGTGGCCATCACGGCGATGTAGACACTGTTCCAGATGTTGCGCCAGAACGGGAGGGTGTCGAGCAGCGCCCGATAGTTACGGGCGAGGTCGTCGCCGATCCACAGCGGCGGCGGGGCGCTGAAGATGGTGTCTCGCGAGTGAGTGGCGAGGATCATCATCCAGTAGAAGGGGAAGAAGGTGAGCAGGGCGAGCAGCAGCAGGCCCGCGAGCAGGAGCCCCTTGCGGATCCCGGCTCCGGTCGGGTTCCCGTCGGTCGGGTTGGTCTCCCTCGTGTTCATCAGTTGGCTCGCCATCTCAGCCCTCCCGCCTCTCCAGACTGCGCCGGCCCAGGAACCGGAAGTGGAGGAATGTCGCCACCCCGATGACCAGGAAGAGGACCCACGACATGGCGGCGGCGGTGCCCATGTCCACCCACTCGAAGCCGGTGCGGTAGAGGTACATGGCGACCGTCAGCCCTGCCTCGTCCGGTCCGCCGGTTCGGTTGCCGGCGAGGTTGGTGAGCACGAACGGCTCGTCGAACATCTGCAGGTTGCCGATGATCGTCAGGGTCACCGCGAAGAAGATCATCGGGCGGAGCAGCGGCAGGGTGATGAACCAGTAGCGCTGGAGTAGGTTGGCGCCGTCGACGGCGGCGGCCTGATAGTACTCCCGGGGGATCGTCGATAGTCCGGCGGTGTAGAGGACGACGTTGAAGCCGAAGTATTTCCAGATGACCAGTATCGAGATCGAGGGTTTGATGTACTCGGCTCGACCGAGCCAGTCGATCGGCAGCGACTCGCGCATGCCGGAGAAGATCCAGGCGGTGAGGGGCCAGTCTGCCAGCACCCCGACGGCCTGGTTGAGGATGCCGAACTGGGTTCCGAGGATGGTCTGGAATACGATCGCCACCGCCACCGTCGAGGTGATGAAGGGCAGGAAGTAGGCGGCGGTGAGCAGGTGCCTGAGCCTGCCCACGCCCATGACCAGGGCGAACGCCAGCGGGATGGCGATCAGGTGCTGTGGCAGGCCGGAGACGACCGCGAGCCAGAGGGTGTTCCACATCGACTTCCAGAACCACGGGTCGCCGAACAACCAGGTGTAGTTCTCGAAGCCGACGAACTCCATCGCACCGAGTCCCTGGATCGGGTTCCACTGTTGGAACGACAGGTAGATCGAGAAGAGCGTGGGAAATACGCCGAAGATGGCGAAGAGGATGAAGAACGGACTGATGAAGATATAGGGCGCGTAGCGGCGCTGCATCCGGTGCCAGCGCATGCCCAGGTCGGAGCGGCTCAGGCCGGGTCCGACTCGCTCACGGGTGCGTGTGGCCATGGCAACCTCCGAAGGGCGTGCCGTGGGAGGGGTTACCTCCCACGGCGCCCTGGTTCAGCGGACCCTTCTGGCTATGAGCCGCTGCGCTTCTGCGAGGGCCTCGTCGATCGAGCTCTCGCCGTTGAGCACGCTCGTGAGGGCAGAGTCGACGATCTCGGTGGCGATCATGTCGCTCGGGTGGGTGGCCACGCCTTCGATGTTCCGGGCGATCTCGGCGAAGAGTTCTCTGGCCGGCTGGCCGTCGAGGAACGCCAGCGGCTCCTGGAACATCGGATCGTCGTAGGTGCTGGTGACGGCCGGGAAGGCACCTATCCGTTCGAACGCCGCCAGTTGCACCTCGGGGTTGGTCGTCAGGTACTGGATCAGCTCCCAGGCGAGCTCTTTGTTCTCCGACTGATCAGGGATCCCGTAGAAGGAGCCGCCCCAGAAGCCGTAGATGCCGTTGGGGAGGTGCGAGGCGCCCCAGAGGCCCGCCGTTTCGGGGGCCATCCAGTTCTGCAGGTGGCCGAGGAGCCAGGCGCCGGACATCTGAGTGGCGACCGTGCCCTGCTGGAATGCCTCGTACCACTCGTTGGTCCAGGCGCCGATCTGGGCGTCGAGGCCGGCGTCGCGGATCCTCTTGGCTACCTCGAAGGCACGGTGGAAGCGGTCGCTGTCGACGAGCACCTCACCGTCGGCGTCGAAGAAGACACCTTCTCCTTCACCGAGGCCCGAGCGCATGATGGCGCGGGCGACGTCCCCCGCGTCGGCGATCAGGAAGACGTCGTTCTGCCCGTCGCCATCGGTGTCGCGGGTGACCTGCTCACCGAACTCGATGTACGAGTCCCAGCTCTCGATCACATCGTCGACGTCTGCTCCGACCTCCTCGAACCGGTCACGGCGGTAGTACATGACGCCCGGACCCAGGTCGGTGGGCATGGCGACGATCCGGCCGTCGGTCGTGCTTCCCTGCAGCCAGGCGTAGGGGGCGAAGAGGTCCTGGTAGCGTCCGGCGTTGAACGGCTCCTGGGAGAGGTCGGTGAGTCCCCCCTCGGCCACGAACCGAGCGATGAAGCCTACGTCTATCGCCACCACGTCGGCGGCCCCCGAGCCGGTGGCGAGCTGCGTGACGAGGGCGTTGTGGTGGTCGCCGTGCTGCAGCACGCGGATCTCGACGTCGACTCCGTGCTGCTGCTCGAACTCGCCGATCACGTTCTCCAGATGGGAGTCGAGATCGGGATAGAGGGCTATCGAGAGATCTTGGGCCTGAACCAGTGCCAGGCTACTCAGTAGCGCCAGGATTGCGATCGTTTTCTTCATGCATCACCTCTCTGCCACCCCGTTCCGGGGTGCGGTCTTCGGTCCACGCTCGTCACGCCGAGGCTGGCTCTGCGATCCGGCTGACGGACTCCCGCTCCACGAGCTGCGGTTCGAACTTGCGGTTCACCTCCGTTTCGTTTCCTGCAAGAACGTCGAGGGCGATTCGTGCGGCGGCCCTGCCCATCTCTGCGAGGGGCTGGCGGATGGTGGTGAGTCCTGGGGAGAGGTAACGGGCGAGGATCACGTCGTCGTACCCCATCACCGATACGTCATCCGGTACTGCTTTGCCGGCTTCGCGGAGGGCCTGCAGGGCGCCTGCCGCCATCTGGTCGTTGGCCGAGAAGAGGGCGCTGAAAGGGGTTTCACGCGCGAGCAGCCGATCGACCGCCTGGTAGCCGCCCTCCTCGAGGAAGTCGGCTTCGACGACCAGCCGCTCGTCGTACTCGATGCCGGACTTCTCGAGTGCCCGCCGGTAGCCTTGCAGCCTGTCCCGAGAGTCAGGGAAGGAGAGCGGGCCAGCGATGTGAGCGATCCTTTGGTGGCCGTTGTCGATCAGGTGGCTCGTCGCCCGTTCGCCGCCGGTTTCATTGTCCAGGAAGACGCATCTCTCGCTCACGTCGGCGAGGTGCCGGCCTATGAGCACCACAGGAACGGCGCCGTGCATCAGGTCGAGGAGCTCGAGGTCCGGCGTCGCTTCGAGGTGGACGATGAGCGCGTCGGGTCGGCGCTCGAGCAGGAACTCGACCGACCTTCGCTCCTTGAGCCTGTCGGCGTGCCCGCTCGAAACGAGCATGTGCATGCCGGCTGCCTCCACCTCGGCCTCGATCCCCTTGAGCATCGCGCCGTAGTAGGGGCTGCCGAGGTCGTTGACGCTTACCCCGATGCCGCCCGAACGGTTCGTCGCGAGGCTCCGCGCGAAGGCGTTGGGCCTGTAACTCAGCTCCTTGACTGCGTCCAGCACGCGCTTCTTCGTCTCTTCTGCCACCGGCGCGGTGCCGTTGAGGACACGCGAGACGGTGGACGCCGAGACCTTGGCGCGGCGGGACACCTCTCTGATAGTCGGCATCTTCACCTCTACCTGGCGTCGCGGCTATGAAAGCGGTTTCAGCAAAGGTAGCACCAAGAAGCTTGCTCGTCAAGCCTGGACCGTTCACGGGCCGTGCGGGATCCTCGTGCTCTCGCGACTCAGTCGGTCTGGGCGATCCTCTCCAGCAGCGTGTCGAACAGCTGGCGGCCGGTGAGCCGAGCGGCATCCGATCTCGGCGGCACGACTTCGACGACCGGCGGGAGCCCGGTGCCGGCGAACTGATAGGCGCCCCGCCTCCAGCTCGATCTGAAGACGATGATCCCCGCCACCCTATGCTCGCGGAACCACTCGACGCACTCGATCTCACGGTGCCGGCCTCCGTGGGTGAGTCGCAGGAGTAGCCGATATCCCTGCTCTCGGACGGCTTGGTCGAGACTCAGCAGTTGTTCCGCAGGGCCGCTGTCTCCGATCTCCGGCAGGCAGGCGCCTATCGACCGCGAGCGGCCCGTCACCAGTTCACGCGCCACGGCATTGGGCACGTACTCCATCTCGGTGGCGATCTCCCTGATCGCCTCGCGGGTGCGACGAGGAATCCAGGGATCGTTCAGGAGGGCCCTGGATACCGTCGATGGATCCACTTCCGCCCGGGCGGCGACGTCCTTGATCGACACCGGTCTGACCTTCGGTCGGGGCACTGGGCGCGGCATCTGGCCTCCTCTGTGTTGGTCGGCTGACGCTGGCGCCGCCGTTCTTCCTGGATGCGGACTCGTTCGGTTCCTGCCCAGCCTGGGCCCCCCGGAGGGGCATACCCCTCCCGCGTCGCTACGGGAACGTTTGCGCCAGTATCCACCGTGCAGTGCGCGAGGTCGCGCCAGAACAGGCAAATGCCCAGCGGGATCGGGACGGGGTCCAAGAGCACACGCCGACCGCGAAGCCTGCCTGGACCGGACGTTGAGCCCGGCGCCGGTAAGCCGGCTCTATGCAAACGTGTCCGTAGGGTGCCGCGGGGGGCATGCCCACCCGGGCCCGGAGGGCCGAACCGAGCGACAGGCGAGCGGCCCGGTGAATCAAGCCCAGGTTCGCTCCAGGACGTCGAGCCAGTTCAGGTAGCAGATGCGCTCGAGCGTCTCCTGGTCGTAGCCGTGCTGCCGAAGAGCCTCGATCAACCTGGGCAGCCCGGTCACGTCGCCAAGTTCCGTCGACACGACGCAGCCGTCGAAGTCGCTTCCCAGGGCCACCCCGTTCACGCCGAGCTTCTCCAGCAGGTGATCGACGTGGCGCACCATCGTCTCGAGCGGCATCTCCGGCCCCTTGCTGCCGGCCGGATCGAGGAAGGCCACCGCGAAGTTCAGGCCCACCAGTCCCCCCGAATCGCGAATCGCCTCGAGTTGGTCGTCGGTCAGGTTGCGCGGCACGGGACAGATGGCATGCGCGTTCGAGTGACTCGCCACCAGCGGCTTGTCGCTTATCCTCGCCACGTCCCAGAAGCCGCGTTCGTTGAGGTGCGACAGGTCAACCAGTATCCCCAGTTCGTTGCAGCGCCGGATCAGCTGCTTGCCCAGCTCGGTAAGGCCCGGCCCGATGTCGGGTGTCCCGGGGTAGTTGAAGGGAACGCCGCTTCCGAATCGGTTCACGCGGCTCCACACCGGGCCGAGCGACCGGAGGCCGGCCTGGTGGAAGACCTCTAAGGCATGGAAGTCCTCGTCGATCGCCTCCGCGCCCTCGATGTGGAACACGGCAGCCACGACACCGCTCTCGATGCACTCGCGGATGTCGGCCACGCTCCGGCACACCCTGAGCCGCCCCTGCGACAGGCGCTCGATCCGGAAGAGCGACGCGGCCAAAGCCAGCGTGTTCCGCTGGGCGACGGCGATCTCGGGAGCTTCCGGCATCGGTCTCTCCCAACCGTCGTCGGTGACGATCGGCTCGGTGGCGACGGCGGAGGGCGTGAAACAGGCGAAGAGGCCGCCCGCGAACCCGGCCTCTCGGGCTCGAGGAAGATCGAGGTGTCCGGTATCGGATCTCTGGAGGAATCCTTCGGGACCCTGACCCCTTTCGGCCAGGCGCAGCAGGACATCGTTGTGACCGTCGAAGATCGGCAGCTTTTCCGGCAGCTTTTCCGGCATGAACGAGGTTACCATCGTCCAGTACAAAGGTTCTCCTGGTTCAGGCCGGCGCTGCCAGGAGTCGGCGAGATTCGACGCTGTGGGTCAGTCCAGCTCGACCCACTCCTGCCGCCGGGCGCTCTCGAACACCGCGTCGATGACTCTCATGTTCGCGACAGCATCCGCCAGAGGCGTCGGAACGGGCAGGTCTTCGAGGACCGCTCGGGCGAAGGCATCCCCTTGCAGCTGGTACTGATCGGCGGCCGGGATCAGGATCTCCTCCGAGCGGCTGCCCTGCTCAAGGATCAGCGGCAATTCGGCGTCGGCCGGCGCATTGAACGGGCGTACGACTTCGAGGCGTCCCCCGTCACCTAATACCTGAACTCGCTGGTAGGGCTGGAGCTGGGTGGCACATGTGAAGGTGGCGGTGCCACCGGCGAACTCCAGCAGGGCCCAGGCCGAACGGTCGACCAGCAGGTCCGGGTCGAACTCGACGATGCCCAGCACACGCAGCGGTTCGGAACCCCACAGCAACCGCGAGAGCGAGACGCAGTAGCAGCCGATGTCGAGCATGCCGCCCCCGCCAGCATCGCGGCGGTTGCGGATGTCGGTGGGGTCTGTCTTGTGGTAGGTGAACGTCGACTGCACCGTGCGCAGCCGGCCGACCTCGCCCCCGCGGACGAGCTCCACGGTCCGTTGCCACTGAGGGTGGAAGCGGTACATGAACGCCTCCATCACCTTGAGTGCGGGAAAGCGACGGCTCGCCTCCAGCAGCCTTACGGCTTCATCACCGTCGAGCGCTATCGGCTTCTCGCACAGCACGTGCTTGCCGGCCTCGAGCGCCCGCAGCGTCCACGGCACGTGGAGGTGGTTGGGCAGCGGGTTGTAGATCGCGTCGACTTCTGAATCGGCGAGCAGCTCCTCATACGAGCCGTAGCTGCGAGCGATACCGAGCAGCGAAGCCACTTCACGAGCACGCCTCCGGTCACGGGAAGCGAGCGCTACCACTTCGTTGTAACTACTGCGTTGGAGACCGGGGATGACCGCCCTTCGTGCGATCGCTGCTGCGCCCAGGACGCCCCACCTGACCACGCTCACGGTCCGGCCTCGGGGAGCTTCTTCCCGGGGTTCATTATGCCGAACGGATCGAGCAGCCGCTTGATTTCACGCATCGCCGCGAGCGAGTTGCCGTGCTCGGCGGCCATGTAGCCGAGCTTGCGGAGACCAACGCCATGTTCGCCGGTCGCCGTGCCGCCCACCTCGAGGGCGCGCTCGACGATCCCGTGGGCGACCGCCTCGGCGCGCGCCCGTTCCTCGGGCGCATCGTCGAAGAAGATCGTCATGTGGAAGTTGCCGTCGCCAACGTGCCCTATCAGGTAGCCGGTGAGCCCCGCCTCCGTGCATGCGGCGAGAGCGCCGTTCACCGATCCGGCCAGCCGTGATATGGGGACGCAAACATCCGTAACTATGTTCCGCTTGCCGGGGTTGGCGGCGACCATAGCGTAGAAGTGGCTATGGCGGGCGTCCCAGATCCTAGCCCGCTCGGCCGCGTCGCTGCTCGATTCGAAGGAAAGGGCGCCGGCATCGAGCCCCAGCGTTCGGGCCAGTTCCGCTTCGGCCGCGATACCTGCAGGGTTGCCGTGGAACTCGAGGAAGATCGTGGTCTCCTCGGGATAGTCCGTTCCCTTGTGGCGGTTGACGGCGACCATCGAAGCGGGATCGAGGAGTTCGCAGCGGGCGACGGGCACGCCGGCCTGGATCAGTGCGGTCACGAAAGCGGTGGCGGTAGCGACATCGGGGAAAGGCACGCGGGCCGCGCTGGCCGCCTCCGGCAGTCCCACCAGCCGAACCGTCACTTCGGTGATGATCCCCAGTGTTCCCTCCGCCCCGCAGAAGAGCGCCTTGAGGTTGTAGCCGCTGGAGCTCTTGCGTGCCTCGGTGCCCAAACGAACCACCCCGCCGGAAGCCAGCACCACCTCCAGCGCCATGACGTAGTTCGCGGTCACCCCGTAGCGCACTGCCGCGGTTCCCGACGCGTTGGTGCTGACCATCCCGCCCAGAGTGGCGTGAGCGCCGGGATCGACCGGGAAGAAGAGACCGCTGCGGCGCACGAAGTCGTTCAGCTGCGGATAGGTGACGCCGGGCTCGACCCGCGCCAGCAGGTCCTCTGCCCTGAACTCGACGATCCTGTTCATCCTGCTCAGGTCGAGCGAGATGCCGCCCCGCACCGGCACGGTGTGCCCCTCCAGGCTCGAGTTAGCGCCCACGGGGGTGATCGCGATCCCCCGTGCCGAGGCCAGTTCGACGACTCGGGCGACTTCCTGGGTGGACCGGGGGAACACCACCACGTCTGGCAACACCGCGCCGTCGAACGACTCGCCGTGCGAGTGCCCCTCGAGGACTGCCCGACTGGTCGAAGTTCGCTCCGGCCCAAGCAGGGAGGTCAGGTCCGATACGAGTTCACTGGTGGAGTCGCTCATGATGTCAACCACCAGCGTATCGCCCTGCCCAGGACAGGTGCGCCCTGGCCGAGCCTCAGCTGGCCCCTTCGGTCGTGGCCTTGGCCAGCGAGTCGTCCGGTTCTGTGCTCTTCTGGAAGCGGCGCATGAATATCATCAGCACGACCAGTCCCAAAGTGATGATCCCGAGCAGCAGCGACACAGGGCGGGTGACGAAGATCGTGAACGACCCCTGCGAGATGGTGAGCGACTGCCGCAGGGTGTCCTCGGCCAGCGGCCCGAGTACCAGGGCGACGACCAGCACGGCCGGAGAGAAGCCGAAGCGCTTCATGAGGTAGCCGACCACGCCCGCGACCGCCATCATCCAAGTCTCGATGATGCTGCCGTTCACGGTGTAGGTCCCTACGACAGAGAGGAGCACGACGATCGGCGCCAGGATCCGGTAGGGCACGCGGAGCATCGCGACGAAGAAGGGGATGGCGAAGATGGCGAGCACCACCAGCATCATGTTGCCCAGGTACATGCTGGCGATCAGGCCCCAGGCGAAGTCGGGGTTCTGGCTCATCAGCAGCGGTCCCGGGCGCAGCCCCCAGAGCAGGAATGCCCCGAGCAGAACGGCTGTCGAGGCAGACCCGGGGATGCCCAGCGTGAGCAGCGGGACCATCGCACCGGCAGAAGCCGCGTTATTGGCCGTCTCTGGCGCCACCAGCCCCGGCATCGAGCCGTGACCGAACTTCTCGGGCGTTTTCGACACCGCCTTCTCCACGGAGTACGACATGAGCGATGCGATCGTTGCGCCGGCACCCGGGATGACCCCGACCACGAAGCCGAGGATCGAGTGCCTCAGCAGCGTCCAGCGGGTCTCCAGCCAGTCGACGGCCGTCGGCCAGAAACGCTCCTCGTTCTTGTACTGGATGGTTCCGGTTTTCGAGGTGTGCACGCCCTCGTGTAGCGACCAGAGGATCTCGCCGATGCCGAACAGGCCGATGGCGATCGGTATGAAGTCGATGCCGCCGATCAGCTGGGCCGAACCGAAGGTATAGCGCTGCGCGCCGGTGACGAGGTCGACGCCCACCGTCGCCAGGGCGAAACCGATGAGGCCCGAGATGACGCCGGAGCGCCAGTTCGCGCCCACCATGACGACGAGCGCCAGCAACCCCATGATCACCAGCATGAAAAACTCGGGCGGGCCGAAGCGTCTCGCCATCTGGCTGAAGAGCGGCGCCAGCAGAGTGATCAGTATCACGCCCACCGTTCCGCCCACGAACCCGCCGACCGCCTGCATGACCAGCGCCGGCCCGGCTCTCCCCTGTCTCGCCAGCGGATAACCGTCGAACGTAGCGGCGACGGTGGCGGATTCGCCTGGCACGTTGAGCAGGATGGCCGTGAGGGTGCCGCCGTACATCGCCGCGTAGTAGATCGCGGAGAGCATCACCACGGCCGAGATCTTGTCCATGCCGAAGGTGATCGGCAGGAGGATCGCGATGCCGGCCGAGGGGCCGAGTCCCGGGAAGACGCCTACGATCATCCCCACGACCGCGCCGATGAATAGGAAGAGCAGGTTCTCCGGTGACACGGCCACCGAGAGTCCCAGCCACAGATTAGATAGGAGCTCCACCTCTATCGAGCCTCCGAGAAAGCGGCGCGGCCCGCGGGGGCGACCCGAAGGCACAGCCGGCGTGCGCCCCGGAGCGTCGTCGTCGCGGATGCTGCCATCAGCGCAGCCATAACGGCAGGGGGATAGGTCCCTGCGGCAGGTTGGCGTTGAGCCAGGTGTCGAACATCAGGAATACGCCGAACGGTAGCAGCACGCTCACCAGTACGTTGCTCAGGTGCCGGCCCGGGTTGAATATCGACAGGGCGACGAGCATGTATACGATCATCGCCACCAACCCGCCGACCAGGTCGAGCATCGCCACGAATGCGAGGGACAGTACGACGAAGACGAGTATGTCGCGGGCGTTGGGCGTATCGGCCTCGGCAGCGTTCAAGCCGGCCCGGCGGTCGGCGATCAGGTTGTAGAGCACGGCGACCACGAGCGCGACGCCGATGGCCCGCGGGAAGAAACCGGGTCCGAGTCGGCCGTTGGCCGTCAGCAGATCGAGGTCGGTGAAGGCGATCCAGGTGTAGGACAAGGAAGCGGCCAGGATCGCCAGATTGAAGGCAAGTCTCATGCGCGCACGCTCTCAGAGTGGAGCGGTGGGTGAACTCGCCACCCACCGCTCTCGCTCTCTAGTCGATCGCGCCGCTCTCGCGGAGGATCCGCTCGAAGGCGTCCTTGGTTTCGGTCAGCATCTCGAAGAACTCGTCGCCGTAGCGGATGTCCTCGGTCAACTGGTTGTTCTCGATGTAGGCGTTCCACTCGGGCGTCTCGACGACCTTCTTCATGGTGTCGATCCACCACTGCTGGGCCTCTTCCGGTACGTCGGGAGGCATGATCAGTCCACGCGGCATCGACACGCCTACCGGGTAACCGGCCTCCTCGAAGGTCGGGATGTCGAGGCCCTCAGGCGCCTCCTTGCCGCTGAAGGCGAGCGCCCTCATGTCGCCCGACTCGACGAGGCCAAGCACCTCGGCCGGGTTGGAGACGATCGCGTCCAATGAACCGGAGAGCAACGCGGTGTTGAGTTCTCCGGCGGCGTTGAACGAGACGTAGTCGAACTCGAAACCGGCCTGCTCCGAGAGGAGCATGGGCACGATGAAGTCGACGTTGACCGCCCCTATCCCGCCGATAGAGGGCGACTCCTCACGGGCCTGTTCGATGAACTGCTCGAAGGTTTCGATCTCCGAGTCGCCGCGCACCAGGAGCAGCAGGTTGTCCGATGCGAGGAGCGCGATCGGCGTGAAGTCGGTTGGCTGCCACGGGGTATCGGCCTGCAGCGGGGTGGTTATGAAGCTGCCGCTGGTGGTCGAGATGTTGTACGGATCGCCGGCCTGATTGAAGAAGTAGCCCCAGCCGACCGCTCCGCTGCCGCCCTCACGGTTGGTGGCGACGATCTCCTCCGGATACCAGTCGTTCTTCTCGAGGATCTCGATGATGGTGCGCGACATGATGTCGTTGCCGCCGCCCGGGCCGAACGCGATCGTCCAGTCGAGACGCTGCGAAGGGTAGTCGTCCTGGGCGAAGGCCGTTCCCAGCAGAGACGCGACCAGTGCGCCGAGTACGAGGAATGACAGGCGTCGTGATAGGTTCCTTGCCGCTCGTCTTGCCATTTCACTTCCTCCTTCTTGCTCATCCGATCGGTTATCGGATCCGACCCGGATGTAGTCGGGTTCCCGTGACCTCAGGTCTGGAGCACCGCTCGTCAGGGCATGCTAGTCACCCCCCTGCCCGGACTCCGGCGCCAGCAACATCCAGGTCGAGGTCGCCATCGCAGCGGGCTTGCCGGACTCGTCGAACAGCCGAGACTCGACGAAGGCGAGCCGTCGGCCCTTCTTGAGGAAGGTGGCTATGCAGTAGCAGTCGCCCTTCACGGGCCTCAGGTATTGCGTCTTCATCTCGAGGGTGATGGCGGTCGAGAGGAACCGGTTGCAGAGGTGGCCCATCGAGACGTCGAGAGCGAAGCCCAGCACCCCGCCGTGGAGCGAACCCTGGGGGTTGTACAGGTAGTCGGAGACCGGCAGGTCGACGCGGCAGCTCTCCTCCCCGTAACTCACTTCGATGTCGAAGAAGCGGGCGAGGAAGAACTGCCCGAACTCGGGTCGCGCTTCGTGCACAGCCCGTTCGAACCGGGCGCGCAGGGTCGCCGTATCCATCTGCTACCTGAACTGCGGGGGACGCTTCTCGAGGAAGGCACGAACGCCCTCCCGGTAGTCCTCCCCGTCGAACGAGTCGTTGCGCATCTTCAGGGTCCGCTCGTCGTCCTCCACCTGGCCGCCGGTGATCAGGCCGATGATCTCCTTCATGCTGCGGATGGTGTATTGCGAGCGGCTGACGAGCAGCTCGGCGAACTCGATGGTGCGGCGCTCGAGCTCCTCAGGCTGCAGCAGCTCGTCGACGAGCCCTACCTGATACGCCCTCTCGGCCGAGAGGTGTTCACCGGAGAAGAGGATGTACTTGGCCACGGAAGGTCCCACGAGGTCCACCAGCTGTTTGGTGGCGGTGAGGCTGTAGACGATGCCGAGCCGCGCCGGGGTGATGCCGAAGCGGCCGCTGGTGTCGGAGAAGCGGAAATCGCAGGCCAGCGCGAGCTCGCAGCCGCCGCCGATGCAGAAGCCCCGTACCATCGCGATCGACGGCTTCCTCATCCCCGCGAGCGCCCGCTCTCCTTCGTGGGTGGCCTCGTTGTAGACCCGCGCGCCCGCGGAGTTCGCTCGGTACTCGTCGAACTCGCTGATGTCGGCGCCGGCCGAGAACGCCTTCTCTCCCGCGCCCTTGAGGATCAGGACCTTGACGTCGTCGTCGCCCTCGACCTGCGCGACGAGCTCGGGCAGGTGGCGCCACATCGCGTAGCTGATCGGGTTTCGCTTCTCGGGACGGTTGATGACGATCCATGCGATCGCCCCGTCCTTCTCCAGGTAGAGGTCAGCGGGCATGGCCGGCCTCGGTCTTCCCGTACTTGTCGTAGACGACGCCGCTGTCGAACAGCTCGTCGATCTCCTCGGCGTCGAGGCCCGCGTCCTTCAGGACTTCGGCGCTGTGCTGCCCGAGCCAGGGGGCTGGGCGCCTCACCTCGAACGGCGTCCCCGACAGCTTGGCGGGGAAGCCGAGCGCCTTCATGGGTCCGATCTTCGGGTGCTCGATCTCCATGACCATGTCGCGGGCGAGGACCTGTTCGTTGGCCAGGGTCTCGTCGTAGCGCAGCACCGGACCTCCCGGCACCCCGGCCGCGTCGAGCCTCTCGACCCAGTAGGCGGTCGGGTGCTTGGAGACGATCTCCTCGATGTCGGCGGCCAACTGATCGACGTTCTCGAGCCGTTCGGCGCCATCGGCGTAGCGGGGATCGGAGAGCCAGTGGGGCCGCTCGAGCACCTCGTTGCAGAGGCGCTCCCAGAGCCTCTGGTTGTTGGCGCCCATAGTGACGTAGCCGTCGGAGGTCCTGAACGCCTGGTAGGGGGCGGAGCGGCGATGACGACTCCCCTGGGGCTCGGGTATTTCACCGCTGCCGAAGTAGGCGCCCGCCTCCCATACCGTCCACGCCAGGCCTGCGTCGACGAGGGAGACGTCGATGTACTGCCCCTCCCCCGTCCGCATCCGGTGGAGCTGGGCGCCCAGGATCGAGATGGCGGCCGCGTTGCCCGCGGCGATGTCGCTGATGGCGATCCCCACCTTGGCGGGTTCGCCGCCCGGCGCCCCGGTCATCCGCATGAAGCCGGTCACGCCCTGGGCGATGATGTCGAAGCCGGCCCGGTCGCGGTAGGGGCCGGTCTGCCCGAAGCCGGTGATCGAGGCGTAGATGATGCTCTCGTTGACCTTCTTCACCGACTCGTAGTCGATCCCCAGGCGCTTCGTGACCCCGGGCCTGAAGTTCTCGATCACCAGGTCGCTCTCCCGGGCCAGACGCAGGAAGAGCTCCCTCCCCCGATCCTCCTTCAGATTCACGGCGAGACTGCGTTTGTTCCGGTTGGGCATGGCCGCCGGGTAACTCTCGTCGTTGACCTTGGGGCCCAGGCGCCTGGAATCGTCCCCCAGCGGGAAGTTCTCGACCTTTATGACGTCGGCGCCCATGTCGGCCAGGACCATCGTGCAGTAGGGGCCGGAGAGGAAGCGGGTGAGGTCGAGGACCTTGAATCCGTCGAGCGGTAACACTCGGAAGGGCTCCTTTCGGTGGGGCGACGGGTCAGGTGGGGCGACGGGCCGGGCTGGCAGAGTCGGAGCGTCGTCGGCGATACCTCACCGCCGAACGACTTTTCCCACCTGGTGGGATGGCTTTTTGTATTGCGGACAGCTTACGTGATATCTTTCATCTCAGTCAAGCTCGAAGCTCGGCCCGGGGCGACTCGGAGTCGCCGTTGGACAGCCAGGGAGCGGTACCGTCTGGTGCAGTGGGAATCGGGAAAAGATGCGTCCGGCCGCAAGGAGAACCGGGTTCCGACGAGCGAGGTGCGTTCGCTCGACCGGGCCATCGGCATCCTCAACGCCTTCACCCGTGAGCGGAACGAACTGGGGGTATCCGAGATCGCTCAGCTCACCGGCCTTAATACCAGCACCGCCCACCGGTTATTGGCCAGTCTCGCTGCCAACGGGCTCGTGCAGCAGGTGAGCCGCAGCCGACGCTACGCGCTTGGACCCCACATACTCCGCCTCGCCTATATCGCCAGCGGTCACGTGAACGTTCAGGAGGCGGCGCTGCCGCTGATGCGGAGGCTGCGCGACTCGAGCGACGAGACGGTGGGGCTGCACCTGCTGCGGGCCGACAACCGGCGGGTGGTCGTCGATCAGGTCGAGAGCCACAAGCCGTTGCGCCGCACCTACACCGAACTGGGCCAGCCGATACCCCTTCACCAGGGCGCGCCGGGAAAGATCCTGCTCGCCTTCCTCTCCCCCGAGGCCCGGGAGGCCATCCTGGCCGCGCCGCTGGAGCCCGCCACCGCCGTGACCCCCGTCGATCCGGAGGCCCTGCGAGCCGAGCTCGAGCTCATCCGCGAACGCGGCTACGCGTTCTCGTTCGGGGAACGGGTGAACGACATCCACACGGTTGCGGTGCCGGTCGCCAACCACACCGGTGAGGTGATCGCTGCCCTCAGCATCACCGGGCCTACCGTTCGCATGCCCCGCGAGCGACTCGAGAAGCTGGCAGAGCTGGCCGTCGCTGCCGGCCAGGAGCTCTCCCGCCAGCTCGGCTACGTCGCGCCCGGGGAGACGCCGTGAAGGCACGGGAGGCAGAGGTGTGGCGACGCAGAGCCCGAACGGGAGGAGCGCGATGAGAACCGACCCAGCGGCAGCGAGCCCGCTGCTGCTCGACTACCACGGCCACTCGCCACGTCTGTCCGGAGACGCCTTCGTCGCCCCCTTCTCAACCCTGATCGGCAAGGTCACCTTGGCCGCAGGCTCGAGCGTCTGGTACGGCAGCGTCCTACGCGGGGACAACGAGGAGATCGAGCTGGGTGAGCGGTGCAACGTCCAGGACGGGTCGATACTCCATACCGACCCGGGCCACCCGCTGATCCTGGGACGCGAGGTCTCGCTCGGTCATGGCGCCGTCGTCCACGGGAGCAGGGTGGACGATCACGTGCTCATCGGCATGCGCGCCACCATCCTCAACGGCTGCAAGATAGGCAGCTACGCCCTCATAGCCGCCGGCGCACTCGTAAGGGAGAACAGCGTCATCCCGGCCGGGGCCCTGGTGGCGGGAGTGCCCGGGCGGATAGTCCGCGACGTCACCGACGAGGAGCGCGCCCTCATCGACCGGATCGCCGAGTCGTACCGGCAGAAGGCGAAGCTCCACCGCCAGGCGCTCGAGAACGGGTCCGCGTGAACGGGCCGGGCGGACCCCTCACCGGGATCAGGGTCGTCGACCTGACCAGAGCGCTGGCAGGACCGTACGCGACGCAGATGCTGGCAGACGGCGGCGCCGAGGTGATCAAGGTCGAACGTCCCGGCAAGGGCGACGACTCGCGTCACTGGGGCCCACCGTTCGTTGGTGACGGAGAGGCGCAGGAGTCGGCCTACTTCCTCTCCCTCAACCGCAGCAAGCGCTCGATCACCCTCGACCTGAAGGAGGAGGTGGCTCGCGCCAAGCTCAAGGAGCTCATCGCCCGCGCCGACGTGCTGGTGGAGAACTTCCGCCCCGGAGTGATGGAGCGACTGGGGCTGGGCGAGGCGGAGCTCGAGGAGCTCAATCCACGGCTGGTGCTCCTCTCGATTACGGGTTTCGGCGAGGGCGGACCGCACGGTCACAGGCCCGGCTTCGACCAGATCGTCCAGGGCGAGAGCGGCCTGATGAGTTTCACCGGTCCGGTCGGGGGCCCGCCAACGAAGGTGGGTGTGCCGATGGGAGACATCCTGGCGGGCATGTTCGGCGCCTACGGAGTGGTCAGCGCCCTGGTGGAGCGGAACCGGAGCGGACGCGGCCAACGCGTCACCACCTCGCTCCTGGGCGGCATGATCGCTATCCACACCTTCCAGGGCACCCGCTGGCTGCTGGCCGGCGAGGTGCCCCGCCCCGAGGGGAACAGGCACCCCCTCATCCAGCCGTACGGCACCTTCGAGGTAAGCGACGGCCACCTGAACATCGCGGTCGGGTCGGAAGGGCTCTGGCAACGATTCGCCCCGCTGGTACGGCTCGACCCTTCGGACGAGCGCTTCGCGACGAACCGTGACCGGGTAGCCCGGGTTTCCGAGTTGGAGGAGGCGATGGCGCCGGCCCTCCGATCGGCGACCGTAGACGAGTGGATGGAGAGGCTGGACGCGGCGGGCATCCCGGCCGGCAGGATCCTCACCATCGACGAAGCGTACGCCTCTCCCCAGGTAGCTCACCTGGACCTGGTGGACGAGGTCGAACATCCGGTCCTGGGGAGGCTCCGGTTGCCCGGCTCGCCGGTGCGCTACAGCCGTTCCGGGCGGCGCGCCCCGGAGCCTCCGCCGGCGCTGGGTCAGCACAACCGCGAGTTCGGAGTCGAGACGGAAGAGGAGTGAGCGCCAGGCGTCACCAGCGCCAGCCCGGCGCCGTGACACTCTGAGGCCGGAAGTGTGGAGGTAAAGGTTGCTCAAAGCGGATTTCGACCTCGCCATCGTCGGTGGCGGAATCGTTGGCCTCGCCACCGGCCTGGCCATCTCGGAACGTTCGCCGGAACTGTCGATCGTCGTCATCGAGAAGGAAGCTGACGTCGCCAGGCACCAGACCGGACACAACAGCGGAGTCGTCCACTCCGGCATCTACTACCGGCCGGGCACCCTCAGGGCGCGCCTCTGCGTTGAGGGGGTGAAGCTGCTGCGGCAGTTCTGCGAGGAGCAGGAACTACCCTACGATCGTTGCGGCAAGGTCATCGTCGCCACCCATGAGGATGAGCTCCCCAGGCTCGAGACCCTCTTCGAGCGGGGTACGCGGAACGGCGTCCCAGGGATCGAGATGATCGGGCCGGAGCGCCTTCGCGAGATCGAACCCCAGGCGGCTGGCGTCAAGGCGATCTGGTCTCCCAACACCTCGATCGTCGACTACGGAGCGATCGCCAGGCGCTACGCCGAGATACTGCGGGAGCGCGGCGCTCATTTCCAGTTCGGCAGCGAGGTGACGGGGATCAGGGAGGCCGAGGGCCTGCTGCGGATCGCCACCGCGAGCGGCGAGATCCGGAGCCGCTTCCTCATCAACTGCGCTGGCCTCTACTCCGATGAGGTGGCCCGCATGGCCGGTCACCGGCCCGACGTACAGGTCGTGCCGTTCCGGGGCGAGTACTACAGGCTCCGACCCGAGAAGCGCGAGCTGGTACGAGGGATGATCTACCCGGTACCCGATCCGGCCTTCCCGTTCCTGGGCGTCCACCTCACGAGCACGGTGAAAGGCGAGGTCGAGGCCGGACCCAACGCCGTATTCGCCTTCGCCCGCGAGGGCTACGGCTGGGGCAGGATCGCACCGCGTGAGCTGGCGCAGTCGCTGCGCTACCCGGGAGTCTGGCAGCTGGCTCGCAAGCATTGGCGGGTGGCCGCCTTCGAGTACTACCGTTCGCTCAGCAAACGCGCCTTCGTTCAGTCGCTGCAGCGGCTGGTGCCGAGCCTGCGTGAGGAGGACGTGGTGAAAGATGGCGCAGGAGTCCGGGCTCAGGCGCTCAACCGCGACGGTTCGCTGGTCGACGAGTTCGTGATCATCTCTTCCAGGAGGGCGCTCCACGTGCTCAACGCCCCTTCGCCCGCGGCCACCGCCTCCCTCGCCATCGGTCGCCATCTGGCCGCGGAGATGCTGGAGTTGGCGGCGGCCTAGGCCTCCTCCCCGCGCCCCCATGCGAGCCGTCATCGTCAGGGAGTTCGGTGGGCCCGAAGTGCTCGAGCTCACCGAGGCGCCCGAGCCCAGCGCCCGGCCCGGGCAGGTCCTCATCCGTCCTCGTTACGTGAGCGTCAACTTCGCCGACGTCAAGGCGCGGCGGGGAGGACACCACACCACCGGCACGCCCCCCTTCATCCCCGGCCTCGACGTCGCCGGTGAGGTCGTCGCAGTGGGCGAGGGCGTGACCGGGCTGGCGCCGGGCGAACTGGTGGCTGCCGCGACCGATGGCGGTGCCTACGCCGAGGTGGTGACGGCGCGAGCGGAACTCTGTTTCCCCCTGACGCGAGGCGCCGACCTGCGCAAGGCGGCAGGAGTGGTGGTCCTGATGACCGCCTACAACGTCGTGCTGGGCAAGGGGCACCTGCAGGAGGGCGAATCGGTGCTGGTACACGGCGCCGCCGGGGGCGTGGGCAGCGTCGTCCTGCAGCTGGCGCGACGCTCCGGCGCGGGCAGGATCGTTGGCGTGGTGGGCAGCGAGGAGAAGGTCGCGGTCGCTCTCGAGAACGGTGCCCACGAAGTTGCCGTGGGCAGAGGCCCCGAGGTGCTCAGGAGCCTCTCCGGAGAGTTCGACCTGATCCTCGATCCGGTGGCCGGGGAGGGGTTGGCCGCCGAGCTCGAGCTGCTCGCTCCTTTCGGGAGGATCGTGGTCTACGGCAACGCCGATGGCCACGGCACCGTCAGCAGCGGACCTCTGCACTCCGGCAACCGCACCGTCATCGGCTACTCCAGCGGTCACTACCGCAAGCACAGGCCTGACGAGGTTCGTGGGGCGGCCGCTCAGATGTTCCGGCTCCTCGATGCCGGCGAGATCGTCGTTCCGATCGGCCGCACCTACCCGCTGGCCGATGCCGCCCAGGCGCACCGCCACCTGGAATCGCGCTCGAGCACCGGCAAGCTGCTGCTCGAACCGTGAGCTACCGTATCCCGTCGAGGAGCGGGGGGCGGCTGCCGTGAACGCGCCCCAGGGAGGGCCCGGAAACGCTGCTTCCGGGCAGTTCTGGACCCTCTGCTCGGGCATCCTGCTGATGTTCGTCGGCCACACCATGATCATCCCGCTGGCGCCCCTCTACAGCCTCGAACTGGGCGCTTCGCCTGCCGTCATCGGCGTCGTCATCTCGGCCGCCTTCTTCTTCCCGCTGCTCCTGGCGGTGCCGGCGGGCTCGCTGGTGGACCGCTACGGTTCCCGCGGCATCCTCATCGTTGGCACCCTCCTGGTGGGCCTCTCACCCTTCCTGATCCCGCTCTTCCCCGGATTCGCCTCGCTGGGCCTCGTCCAGGTCTTCAACGGCCTCGGCCAGCTGATAGCGGTGATCGGCGCCCAGAGCTACGTTGCCACCCTGGGCAGCGGCCGCACGCGCGAGCAGTACTTCGGCTGGTACAGCACGTTCATCTCGGTGGGGCAACTGTTAGGCCCGCTCCTCGCCGGGGTCGCCGTCGACCTTCTCGGCTTCGAAGCGGCGTTCGCCCTCTCGGGCATCGCCGCGTCTCTCGCGGTGGTCCAGGTTGTCAGGCTGCGACGGACCGGGTCGCCGGCCAACCGCGAGCCGCACCACTTCCCCACGCCGGCCCAGATGGGTCACCTGCTCAGGTTCCCCTCGGTTCAACTCGCGCTGCTGGTGAGCGGCACGATGATGATCCCGCTGATGGGCTCCACCTCGTTCCTGCCTGCCTATCTCGACCTGCTCAGCTACCCGGCGACCCTCATCGGGGCGGTGATCAGCTTCCGCGCACTGGTCACGATCGTCGTTCGTCCCTTCATGCCGCGGATCATCGCCGCCCTGGGCGGGCGCTTGCGGACCCTCACGGCGATGACGGCCGTATGCGCGCTCGGCCTCGCGGCCATCGCCCACGGCTCGCTCTGGGTACTGCTGCTGGTCGCGGTCCTGATGGGCATCGGGCTGGGCATCGCCCAACCGCTGACGATGGTCACCGTCGTGGAGGAGGTGAGCGCCGCCCAACGAGGCACCGTCTTCGGGGTGCGCCTCACCGCCAACCGCTTCATGCAGGTAGTGGGCCCGTTGGCGCTCGGCCTGTTAGCCCAGCTCGTCGGCTACCGGGCGATGTTCCCCATAGCCGCCCTCGCCACCGCGGCAACCGTTCTCCTGCTGGTCATGGGACGGCGCCACTTCGCCAGGAGCGAAGCGGCTGGAGTCTGAGCGGGCCGCCTGGGCTGGGGTACGCCGGGCTACTCCTCGTCCCCGGTCGGGGTTCTCTTCGCGCCTTCTCTGCCGGCGCTCCCCTGCCAGCGCCGGAACAGCCCGGCGTCGATGCCGAACTGATCGAGCGCCTTGCCCACGCTCTGATCGACGATGTCCTCGAGCGTGATGGGTTGGTGGTAGAAGGCGGGCACCGGCGGCATGATCACCGCGCCGTTCTCGCACGCCTCGCTCATGAGGCGCAGGTGGCCTCGGTGGAGGGGGGTCTCGCGGACCATCAGCACCAGCTTCCGCCCCTCCTTGAGGACGACATCGGCGGCCCTGGTCAGCAGGTTGTCGGCGTACGAATTCGCGATGCCAGAGAGGGTCTTGATGCTGCATGGGGCCACCAGCATCCCGTCGGTGGGGAACGAGCCGCTCGAGATCGAGGCCGCCAGGTTCTGCTCCGAGTGGACGAAGCTGGCCAGCGACTTGACCTCTTCGACCCGCAG
Source organism: Trueperaceae bacterium (assembly GCA_036381595.1). Taxonomy (NCBI): domain Bacteria; kingdom Thermotogati; phylum Deinococcota; class Deinococci; order Trueperales; family Trueperaceae; species Trueperaceae bacterium. The sequence goes on from DASVCN010000030.1 coordinate 23,177, forward strand.
GCTGGTCTCGAGAGAGATCGTCGCCCGCGCGCCCTTGCTCAGGATCAGGTGGGTCTCGACCCCAGCATCCCGCAGGACCTCCAGTGCGCGTATCCCGTAGATCGCGCCCGACGCGCCGCTTATGCCCACGATCATCCGCTTCACGAGACCGCCCGTTCCTCGCCGCGGAAGCAGTGATCGATCCGGCTCACCTCAGAACCCCTCCCGTGCGCGGAACTTGGAATAGTAGCCATCAGCAGCATTCTAGCGGCTGTTCCGGCGACGGCCGCTCGGCCCGCCTCGTGGCCAGGGGGAGCGGCACGGTAAGCTGGAATGACCGGTACGACCGCCGGTTTTACGGCAGCAGACGGAGCGAGGCCTTGAAGACCAGTGCCCGAATCGCTCAACTGAACGAACAGGCCTGGCAGCAGGTAGGCCCCGACACCCGCAAGGCCCTGGCATTGGCCGAAGAGGCGGCAGCCGAGGCGAGAAGGCTGGAGGATGGCCTGCAGCTTGGCCTGGCGTTGCGGACGGTGGGCGCCTGCAAGCTGGAGACCGGTGAACTGGCGGAAGCGCGGCGCGTCCTCGCAGCCGCCGAAGAGGTCCTTCGCGACCTGCCGGAGTGCCAGTCGGTGCTGGCACAGGTGTTCCGGCTCCGGTCCAGGGTCTGTTTCATCTCACAGGAGTACGAGAAGGCGCTGAGGTTCATCCACGCCGGACTCCAGGCCTGCAAGGAGTCGGAGGACCCTCAGCTGGAGGCGGCCGTGCTCAACCAGGCGGGTACCACCTACGCCCACCTGGGCTCGTACGAGGAGGGGTTGGAGTACCTCCTGGCCAGCCTCGAGGTTCTCGAGAAAGCCGGCCTCGACGCTACCGGGCATCCGCTCAACAACATCGGCAACATCTACATGCTGCAGGGCGACCCGGAACGAGCCCTCGACTTCTTCGAGCGGGCCAAACGAGCGTTCGACGAGACGGGCACGGGTCGGGATCGGGTGATAGCGCTGGGGAACATCGGTCGGGCGCTCGAGGAGCTGGGCGACACCGAGGGCGCCCGCGCCCGCCATGAAGAGGGCGTCGTGCTGGCGAGGGAGACAGAGGACCCGATCTACCTGCCTCCCGCCCTCACGAAACTGGCGCGCGTGATGGGCAAGCTGGGCCGGACCGAGGAGGCGCTGAACCTGCTGATGGAGGCGCTCGAGTTGTGCCCGGCCGACTCCTCGCCGTTCCGAGAGGAACCACTCATGGCCCTGGCTAACCTCCACCTCGCCATGGGTGCGCCCGGCGAGGCCGAGAGGCTCTACCGCGAGACCATCCGACTGGCCGTACGGCACGAGAACCGACAGCTCGAAGCCGAGGCGCTGCTGGGCCTCTCGAGGGCGCTGGAGGGCGCCGAGAGGTGGCGTGAGGCGCTCGAGGCCTACCACCGGCACCAGGAGCTCGCCGCCGCCGCGGCCCGAGAACTCTTCTCCAACAAGACGCAGGCTCTGCTGCTCCATAACGAGGTGAAGCAGTCGAAGCGCGACAGGAAGCTGCTGCGCGATGTGAACGAACAGTTGAAGGTCGCCTACGCCGAGCTCGAGGCGAAGAGCGCCGAGCTCGAACGGCTCAGCCTGGAAGACCCGCTCACCAAGCTGTTCAACCGGAGGCAGCTGGAGCGGAGGATGGCGGACGAGATCGCCAGGCTGGAACGGTACGGTGAGCGGTTCAGCCTGCTCATGTGCGACGTCGACGATTTCAAGGCGATCAACGACCGCTTCTCGCACGGGATGGGCGATCAGATCCTGGTGCAACTCGCCCAGATACTGATTTCCCATACCCGCTCGACCGATCTCGTCGCCCGGGTTGGCGGTGAGGAGTTCCTCCTGCTCCTGCCCCACACCGCCGCGGCCGAAGCGGCCCAGGTAGCGGAGAAGGTGCGGGCCGCGGTGGTGGAGTTCCCGTGGGACAGTCTGGGCGTAGGCACGGTAACGGTCAGCATCGGCGTCGCCGAAGGGCGGCTCGGCGAGGATGCCTCTGCCCTCATGGGGAGCGTCGACCGGGAGCTCTACCGGGCGAAGAGGTCGGGCAAGAACAGGGTCTGCGTGGCGCCGGCGGGTAGCGGCGAGGACGACCTGGAGGCCGAGTCGCTGGGAGGCGGCGACGAGCGGACGTGATGTCCGGCGGCCGCCATCGCGACAGCAGGCAGATGGCGCTGCGGCAGGCAAGTGGAGATCGCACACCGGGCGGACGGGTGGCGGACAGGTGGCGGAAAGTTCAGCGCGAAGGGTCGACGTGGAGGGCTGCAACCGCGTCGGTCAAGGAGACGAAGGTCCGGGCTCCGGGCTCCTCGGCCCCGCCGATCAGGTACCACCTCCCACCTGCCCCTGCGCTCGCCAGGCCGTGACGGGGCGAGGGCAGAGGCACCGCGACCCGCCATTGACCGGCGACCGGGTCGAAAACCTCGTGGCTGTCGAGGGCGACGTCGGCCGCGAGGTCTTCGCCGCCCGCCACGTGGATCTCGCCGGCGACGACGGCGGCGCCGTGGCCGCTCCGCGCTGTCGGGACCGGCGGCGCCGACGTCCAGCTGTCGGTCGCCGGGTCGTACACCTCGACGACTGCCAGGTTCCTGCGTCCGACTCGACCCCCGATCGCGTAGAGGAGTCCATCGATCGCCACTGCCGTGAGGTGCTCGCGGGGCGTCGGCATCGCCGCCAGGTCGGTACGCCAGCTGTCGGCCGAGGGATCGTAGGCCCACAGCTCTTCGCTGCGGGGACCGGCGCCGCCCACGGCATAGACGAGGCCGGCGATCTCGACGAGGGCGTGCGCGGCTCGCGGGGCGGGCATATCGGCGATGCGCTCCCAGCTTCCGCTGGTCGGGTCGAACGCCCAGGCCGCTGAGTTGTCGGATCTGAACTCGAGATCCGTGTAACCGCCCGCCACCAGAACTCGCCCGCCAACACCCACGGCAGCGGTGTGGTGAAGCGGCAGCGGGAGCGGCTCGAGCACCCGCCACTCGTCGGCGTCGACGTCGTACGCCTCCAGGGTGCTCAGGGTCCGGCCGGAAGCGCCCAGTCCGCCAGGCACGTAGATGGTATCGCCGAGGAGGGCAGCGGGCATCTCGGAGCGCGGCGTTGGCATGGCCTGCAGGCGTATCCACCCTCCGGCCGAGGGCTCCGAGCTTGGCTGCCGGTACCAGGCGACTACCGCGCCCAGAAGGGTGAGCGACAGGAGTGCGACCACTCCAGGTGAACGGGGAACCATGGGCCAGTCTAGAGCGGTTACCGGTCAGTGGGAAGGGAAGCTCGAGCCGGCTGACTCGTCCACGCCATCCGTACCCACAGCCGGGCTGATCTGCTCTACCCTACCGGCATGGAAGAGGTCTGGGAGAAGCTCGACATCCCTGCCGGGGCGAAGAGCGCCATGCAGAGCTGGCTGGCGGACAACACCGGCGTGCTGCTCCACGCCTGGATCGCCGACGACGACAAGACGGTCCTCGCGGTGGTCGCCACGGTCACCGAGGAGGCGTTCGATTCCGAGACCGACGGCTACGACGTCGACAGTATCGAGCTGCATATGCTCACCGTCTTCGACACGATCCAGGAAGGTTGGGAGGTGAGCGTCGACAGCGAGGTGAAACTGGGCAACCTGTTCGGCGAACTCGCCAACCGGTACGTCGAGGATTTCGGGACGCTCTGACGCCGTTCCGAGACCCGGCGCTCCCGTCAGCGAAGCTCTACGCCGAAGAACCCGAGTATCTCGCGGCTGACGTCGAAGCCCATCCGAGCCTCGCCGTTCCCCACAAGCCGCAGCCAGTCGTGGTCGCCTCCCACGAGGGCGTAGAGCACCACCTCGTTCCCGGCAGGACAGTCGGTCACCTTCAACACCTCGACCCGCTCGACGTTCGTTCCGTCCAGCTCGACGGTGTTCCTCTCGCTGGCGCCTCCGCAACCGGCCTGATTCGCCCAGAAGCCGAACGTCTGCGGCACCGAGGCCGACAACACGATCTCGCGGCCGCCGAAGACACCCGTCTGGCCGGCCCACGGAACCACCTGGTCAGCGGTCCCGTGCACAAGCATCATCGACAGCGGTCGCGCCTGTTCGCACGCCATCGGCAGGCCTTCGAAGCCCGCGCCCGCCACGCTCGCGAACGCCCGGAAGGGTGAGTCGGACTCGCAGGCGAGCCGCTGGACCATGAAACCGCCATTCGAGTAACCCGCCACGTAGACCCGATCGGGGTCGATCGCCAAGGAGTCGCTCATCCGCTCGACCAGCGCGTGCAGGAACCGGACATCGTCCACTCCCTGGTTGGCGCCTATGCCGGCGAGGTAGTTCCACTGGGCTCCCAGTCCGTCAGGATAGACGACGACCGCCTGGGCAAGCTCGTTGAAGCCGCTGGCCGCGGCGATGCCGGCACCGCTACCTCCCCGGCCGTGCAGCACGACGAGGAGCGGAAGTCCCGCGGCTCCGGCCTCTGTCCCGGCACCGGGCGGCACATACAGCTCGTAGGTGCGGGCAACTGCGTCGACGACCATCTCTTCGTGTCGGCTGCCCGGCGCCTGCTGACCCAGGCAGAGGGTCCAGGCGAGCAGCAGCGGGACCAGTACGGGCAGGCGCTTGCAACCTGTTGTCGTCATCGAGAGAAGCCTACAGCCCCGCGGCTCCTGACGTTGCACCTGCACCGGTCCGCCAACCGCCTGGCTAAGCTGCTCCCGAGGTGAGCCTCCCCTCCCCCGCCCCGGCAGCCGGACCCCCTCTCAGCCACTACCAGGAGCGGATAATCGAGTTCGTCACCAGTGGGCAGGGCAACGGCGTCGTACGGGCGACCGCAGGCGCCGGCAAGACCTCGACGTTGGTAGCGGTAGCGTCGAACCTCGACCCGGCCTCGAGGGCTTGCTTCCTCGCTTTCGGCCGCGAAGCGGCCGCCGAACTCGCCCGCAGACTGCCGCCCTGGGTGGCAGCCATGACGGTGCACAGCCTCGGCCGTTCTACCGTCGAACGCTCGCTGCGCTCGAGCGGAAGGAGGATGCAGGCTGTCGAGAAGGGGAAGTACCGGAGACTCCTTCGGCGCGCCCTGAAGGAGCGGCCTGGATCGTCGGGGCTCGCTCCCGAGCAGGTTGCAGGATGCGAGGAGTATCTGAACAGGGTGGTGGGCCTCGTCCGCCTCCACCTTGTCGAACCGGGTGACGACGGGGCCCTGCGCGCGCTCGTCGAGCACCACGCCATCGTGCCGCCCGAGCCGGAGCTGGAGCCGGCCAGCCACAGACTGCTGTGGAAGGTGCTCGAGCAGGGGCTCGACGAGGCGCTCGAGCTGGGGATCTGCGACTTCACCGACATGCTCTACCTGCCCGTCACCCAGGAGCTCGATCCTCCCCGGTTCGACTTCGTCTGCGTCGACGAGGCACAGGATTACAGCGCGGCCGCCCTTGCCTTCACCCGACGTCTGGTGGACGCCCGCTCGGGCGGCAGGCTGCTGTTCGTAGGGGATCCCAGGCAGAGCATTTACGGTTTCGCCGGCGCCGACTCCGAGGCGATGGACCGGATAGTCGCCGAGACGAAGGCCACGGTCCTGCCGCTCAGCATCACCTACCGCTGCCCCCGCTCCCACGTGGCCCTGGCTCGCCTGCTCGCTCCGGAGATCGAAGCTGGCCCCTCCGCGAACGAAGGCAGGGTGTTCTGGATCGCCGACCGGGCGCTGGAACATTGGGCGAGGGAGGGGGACATGGTCATCTGTCGCGCCAACGCCCCCCTGGTGAAGACCTGTCTGCGACTCGCCCGCGCCGGGCTTCGGGCCTTCGTCCGGGGACGGGACCTGCGCAAGCAGCTGCTGGAGTTGAGTGAACGGGCGGTCGCTGGGAGGAGCCGGGACCCCCGCGACGAACTGGACGCCTTCGAAGCCCGTGAAACCGCACGACTGCAACGCCTGGCGGGCAGGAGGGCCGAGCCGCTCGTAGAGGCTCGACGCGACCTCGTCGACTGCCTCCGTTTCCTGCTCGCGAACCCTCGAAGCGGGGATGCAGTGGGGTTACGGGAGCTCCAGCGGAGGATAGAGGAAACGTTCGCTCAGCAGGAGGGTGCCGTGATCCTCTCGACCGTCCACCGGGCGAAGGGGCTGGAATCCGACCGTGTCCTGCTCCTCTACCCAGAGCTCATGCCTGCTCCCTACGCTCGCACCGCGCGATCGCTCCGAGGCGAAGCGGCCGTCCAGTTCGTCGCCCTCACCCGCGCTCGACACGACCTCGTTTTCGTGTCCAACGCCAGCGCCCAGGCGAGCAGGGCGGTCTCCAAGGACGGGATGCGCAGTGGACCGGTCGGCAGCCGCTCTCCTCCCGCTACCGCCGACCCGGACCGGGCGCCGCCTGCGACGTCGCTCGACCCCGTAGGTGTCGAGCTCGCCCCGGAAGATCTGACCGGACAGGGCAAAGGGGTATGGCGGGAGGTGCTCGAGCTGGCCAGGCTGCTGTCGAGGACCAGGGGTTGACTCCGGGCCCGGTCTTCGGCTCTTCAGGCTTCCCGCTCGTCGCTGCCGAAGGTATCGGTCCAGGCGTCGGCTGGGCCGCCTATCTCGTCGCTCGCCGGACGGTGGGGGTCGCTGAAGTCGTCCGGGAAGTCGGCGGGCCGGCGGGCGGTGGCAGGAGCCGCGGCAGGGGCAGGCTCACCGGCCTCCTCCACCATCTGACCCCCCGGCTTCTCTGCCACCCGTCCTAGAGGTTCGCGGCGGCTCGGAGGAGCGGCCGTAGCGTCGGCCGGTCCTGCCTCCGACTCGGCTCGATCCGGTCCCGTCGGTCGCTTGGCCTTCGACTTGCGCCCGCTCCCGCCCTTGCCCTTGCGAGGCCTCTCGGATCCACCGCCGGCATCCGGAGAAGCCTCCCCGGGTCCACCCCCTGCACCACCCGAGCCCTCCTCGATGCGCTCGGCGAAAAGCCACTCGTCGTAAACCACCCTTACCCGAGTGCCGTCCGGGTAGGGGCGATGGATGAAGCCGAGGAGCATCCTCTCCCCCAGCCTGATGACTCCGCTGTTCACCGTGCCTTCGAGTGGCAGCTTGGTGACCAGGTAGGGATCCGGGTAGCTGATCGCCCGCAACCGGCGCTTGCCGTCGCTGTCGTCCGGCGCCCCGGGCCGGCGTTGCTGCTCGCCTTCTGCACTCATACGCTTGCACCCTTCGCGGTCGGGTTCGAGCTGCCCGTCTGCCTCCCATTATGACGCTAGGCGGGTTCACCGCGGGCGACCGTAGCCTGACGGCGAGGACCGCCGGGACCGAGCCCGCATGAGAACATTCCACTGCGAGCCGAGCGAGGGTCGTGGGTATGCTGGGCGGAGTGAGGAGCCGCCCCCGCCACCCGGTCCGGTCACGAAGCGAAGATGGTTGACCGAGAGGCGGCGCGCTTCGTCGTAACCTCGGCTCGGCTCGGGGTCGAGCCCCCGCCGCAGGCCGAGGGGCTTATCCTCCCCAACCGTCAGGCCGCCCGCTCACTCGGGGTCCCCTACCGGTCGCTCGAGGGGTTGGCGCAGGGAGTTATCCGATCGCGAGGAGTGAGGATCGCTCCGAAGGTCGTCGCGCACAGGATGCTGAGGCTGGCGGTCGTCCGCTCGGGCGCGGGCAGCGACCCCGGCGGCATCGCCCGCGCCGCCGAATCCACCCTTCGCGAGCTGCTCCGAGCCGGGGTCGACCTCGATGCCCTCGGGCAGGTCGGCAACCGCAGGGTCGAACGTCTCGCCGCCATCGCCGTTAGCTACCGGCGACTCCTGGCCCAGGAGGGTCTGATCGACGCCGCCGAACTGCTGTGGCGCGCTTCGGAGCTCGTGATGGAACCGGTCAGGCTCCAGCTACGCGGTTTCCCCCGCCTGCCGGCAGCCGAGCGGGCGTTCCTCGATGCGGTGGCCGCACCGGGCAGCACGATCCAGCTGCCGCTCCCCGCCGATGGCGCCCCGCTTTTCGCCGAGAATCTCGAGGCGCTCTCCGACTTCAGGGCGCGTGGATGGGTCACCAGGCAGGAGCAGCAGCCCGGAACCGAGAGGGCCGAGGGACCCGGCACGCTGGGCGTCAAGCTCGCCGAAGAGTTCCTGACTGGGCGGAGTGAGAGCCGAAGGGCGAACCTGGCCTGTTACGCCTACCCCGATCTAGAGGCCGAGTCGCGAGGGACTCTCGCGCTCGTCAAGCGGCTCCTCCGCAGAGGCGTGAGTCCCGGCCGCATCGCCATCGTCGCTCGTGACGAGGAGAGCTACGGGCCCACCCTGCTCGCGGTCGCCGAAGAGTACGGAGTGCCGTTGAGGGTCCTCTACCAGGTCCCGCTCGCTCAGGCGCGCTTCGGCGCCTGGCTCGCGGAGCTGCTCGAGGCGCTCGAGTCGCACCTGCCGTTCGAGGAGACGGCGAGGGTGCTGGCCCACCCACTGGTGAACGGCCTCGACGGTGAGACCTGGGCCGAGGTTCGCAGCGAGCACACGAGCGGCTGGGAAGCATGGCGCGCGCGGTTGCCCTACCTGGGCGAAGCCTGGCCGGCGAGCGCTGATCGTCGGGAGTTCATCGAGCGACTCGAGTCGCTCGTGAGCGACCTGGGCGCCCCCCGCAACGCCCTCGCCTGGGCCCGCGAAGCCCGCGCCGTAACCATCTTCTTCGAAGAGCTCAGGTCGCTGCCCGGCAGGTCGGCCGAGGTCACGCTCGAGGAGTTCATCGCCGAGGCCGCCGAACTGCTCAATCTCCTCACCGTGCCGGCGCAACCCGGCCGCGGCGGCGTCGAACTGCACACTCCGCTGTCGCTGTTCGGCGCTTCGGTGGATCACCTGTTCGTCGTTGGGGCCGCAGAAGGTATCCTCCCCAGCCCGGTTCGGCCCGACCCTCTCCTGGACCCGTTCGAACGTGAGGAGCTGGGGGCGGGAGGCTTCCCCGTCGAGGACGTCGCCACTGAGGCTCGCCGAGAAGAGCTGTCGCTCTGGGCGCTCCTGCACTCGGCCGGCACCTCGCTGACGCTCAGCCTCCCGAGGCTACTGGGGCGAAGCGAGGCGTTCCCGAGTCCCTTCCTGGCCCGGCTGGGCGTCGAGCCTACGGACCCTCCACCGGCCGCCATCTGCAGCGATCGAGAGTTGCGGCTGGCCGAGCTCACCGGGGAAGAACGGTTCGACGAGGTGCTGGAGCGAGCGAGGCACGCCTACAAGGTAGAGGTGCGGCGCGAGAGCGACGCTCCCTACGATGGTCACGACGGGATGGTCGGCATCCCCTACCTGCCGCCGCCTGGCGGGCTGGCCGTGACCGCGCTCGTTTCACTGGCGAGCTGCCCCTTCAGGTTCTTCGGCGAAAGGGTGCTGCGGCTCGACGAGCCGGATGAAGCGGCCGACTCCCTCGAACCCTCACTGCGCGGGAAACTCTTCCACGAGGTGCTGCAGAGTGTCATGGAGTCTGTCATCGAAACCGACCGCGGGTTCGCAGAGGTCGTGAGGCGAGAGCCCGATGCGGATACCGGAGAGAGGGCGAACGCAACCGCGAGCGAGGATGTGGGCGGGCGGGCGAGCGGGCCTTGGGACGAAGTGGTCAGCGGTGAGTCGCCGGCGGGGTCGGGTTGGGCCGGCGCCGATCCGCGAGCGGTGGCGCTGGCGCGACTCGACGAAGCGTTCGAGAGGGCCGAGGAGGAGCTCCAGCTTACCTCTCTGCCCACCTGGCCCCTAGAGCGGAGCCAGCACCTGAGGGTGCTGCGGCGCGCGATCGCATCGGAACGGTTCATCCGCGAAGGCGCGAGGGTTCTGGAGCTGGAGAGCCCATTCCAAGGCCGCTGGCGCGGCATCCCGGTACGTGGCCGGGTCGACCGGATGGACGCCCTGGCCGATGGCATCGAGCTGCTCGACTACAAGAGCGGCTCGAGCATCTCCAATCTGGCTAAGGACGAAGATGGTCGGCCCAAGGTCGACCTCCAACTGAGCATCTACCGCGAGGTGGCAGGCGCCGCTCTCGCCCCGAACGAGCCGGTTGCCGGCAGCCGCTACTTCTCGGTGAGCAGAGCGGAAGACCTCAGGGCGGCTACGCCCAGCGACGAGCAGCTCGACACGATCGCCGAGGGAGTCAAGAGAGCCTGGCGTGAAGGCGCCTATCCGGTCGATCCCGACATCGACGGCGCCGCATGCCGCTACTGCCCCCTCGACCCGGTCTGTCGGAAAGGGCCCCGACTCGAGAGGAAGCGTCACCGGCCGTGAGCCTCACCGAACAGCAGCGGCGCGCCGTCGAGGCGACGGGAAGCGTGGCCGTCACCGCCGGCGCCGGCACCGGCAAGACCCACATGCTCACCGAGCGCTACCTCCACCACCTCGAGGCTCACGGACTACGCCCCCTCGAGATCGTCGCCGGCACCTTCACCGAAGCGGCTGCCGCGGAACTGCGCGGCCGGGTGCGCGCCCGCCTGCGTCAACTGCCCCAGCTCGGCCACCTGGCCGGTGAACTCGAGGCCGCCCAGATCGGAACCCTTCACTCGCTCGCCGGCCGGATCTGCCGCGAGCACCCTGAAGCCGCCGGAGTGCCCTGGGACTTCGCGGTACAGGACGAACTCAACCAGCGGTTGTGGCTGGAACGGCACCTGCGCGAAGCTCTGCTGGCGTTGCCCGAAGAGCTCGCATCGGCGCTGCCGTTCGACGTCCTGAGGGACTCTCTGCGGGCGCTGCTGGCCGATCCCTACACCGCCCGCACCGCTCTCGCTGCCGATCCCCGCCAGTGGCCCGAGCTCATCGAGGCCCAGAAGCAGATCGCCTGCCGCCGGATGACGAAGCTGCGCCAGTGGCGCGAGGCGGTAGCTACGCTCGAGGCTAACGCGGGACCGGTGGGAGACAAGCTCGAACTCCAGCGTCGGGAGGCCCTCGAAGCCGTCCGCCGGATCGAAGCTGGCGACTTCTCCACCGAGGTCTGCACGATCCTGGATGGGCTCAGCAAGAGACCGGGCAGCGCCAAGGCCTGGGGCGATGCGGTCGCCCTCGTCAAGGAGGCCTGCGGCGTGGTCCGCGACTGCTACCGCCGCTTCGGCCGCATCTTCGGGCTGGCGCTGGGGCCCGCCGACGACAGGCTGCGCGAACTGTTGCCACCCCTCGCCCAGGCGTACCGGCTGGTGGACGCTCATCTCGCCGAGGTCAAGCGCAAGGAGCGACTCCTGGACTTCAGCGACCTCGAACTGCACGCCCTCCGGGCGCTCCAGGACGCCACTGTGCGCGGCTTCTACCGGAGTCGCTGGAAGGCGTTCCTGGTGGACGAGTTCCAGGACACCAACCCTGTTCAGGCCGAACTGCTTGCCCGGCTCACCGGGATGCCGCTCGCCGCAGGCGGCCGGTACGGCGGCGACCGCGAGGCGGCCGGCACGATCGGCCCGGACGCGTCCACCTCGGAGCGGCATCGAACCGCACCCCGCGTGACCGTCGTGGGTGATGAGAAGCAGTCGATCTACGGCTTCCGCCGCGCCGACATCGACGTGTTCCGGCAGGTGCGAGAAGCGATCGACGGCGCGGGTGGCGAGACGATAGAGCTCTCCACGAGCTTCAGGACGCATCACGAGCTGATGGCGCCCCTCAACGCCGTCTTCGAGCCGGCGCTCGCCGAACTCCACCAGCCTCTGGCCGGGGCGCGAACAGATGGGCCGGGCGACGCTCCTTATCTGAGCGTGCGTCTCGTGGTGAGTGAGGGGCGGGTCCTCAAGCAGTTCCGTCAGAGGGCCGAGGCGCACCACATCGGGGAGTTGATCGCAGAGCTCATCGCCGACGGCGCTCCGGTGTTCGACAAGGCCAGCCGAGAACTGAGGCCGGTGCGGCCGGGCGACATTGCCATCCTCGCCCGCACCTGGGACACCCTCTCCCCGTACGCCGAGGAACTGGCGGCCCGCGGCGTCCCCACCATCCATGCTGGCGGCGGCGACCTGCTGGCCCAACGGGAGGTCAAGGACGCCCTCGCCCTGCTGCGCTTCCTCGCCGACCCGACCGACGACCTCTCGCTCGCAGCCGTTCTCCGTTCCCCCTTCTTCGCGCTCGAGGACCGGCAGCTGGTGGAGCTGGCGGCCGAAGCGAGGGGGGCGGGGACGAGTTGGTGGGGAACGCTGGCGCAGCACAGATCGGGACGGCAGCGCGATTCCGACCCGTTCGCACTCGCTGGGAGGAACGACGATCCGGGCGAACTCTCCCCGGCGAGCCTCGGCGTGGCCGCCTCGACTCTGGACGCTCTGCTGACCTTGCGGCGGGAAGCGCCGAGTCGGCTGCTGCGCCGGGCCGACGACCTCACCGGTTACACCGCGGTCATCGGCAACATGCCGGGGGGCCAGCGGCGACTGGCCGACTGGCGGGGCTTCTGCGATTTCGTGGCACAACTCGAGCGGGGCCAGGAGGATGTGTTCACGGTGGTGAGGGAACTCCGCCTGCTCACCGGGCTGAGCGACGTCAAGGTTCCACGGCCGGGGATGGAAGCCGGCGACGCGGTGTCGCTGATGAGCGTCCACAACGCGAAAGGGCTGGAATGGCCGATCGTCGTCGTGCCTGACGTCACCGCCGGCACCTTCGCGAGGGGGAGCGCCACCCTCTTCGAAGCCGCTGCCGGCTTGGCGTTCGAGGTCGAGGACGACTCGGGCGAGAAGGTCGAACCGGCCCTCTTCTCCATCCTCGACGCCCGCCGCAAGGCCAGGGAGGCCGAGGAGGAACTACGCATCCTCTACGTGGCCCTCACCCGCGCTCGCGACCGGATCGTGCTGAGCGGCAGCCACGAGAAAGGCGGTCGTCTCGCTTCGCTCGAGGAGGGGCTCGAGGCCGCCGGAGTCGAACCGATCCTCATCCCCTTCGACCCTGCCCACGCCGTGCCCAAGACGCCGCGACCGGAGAACGCGGCCGAGCAGGGGGAGAGAGTGCTGGGCGGGGCCGGCGTCGGCCTGTTCGAACTACCGGTGACTTCGCTGTCGACGTTCGCGGAGTGTCCGCAACGGTTCTATTTCGAACAGGTCCTGCAGCACCCGGGGGCCGGGCAGGCTACGAGCGGACCGGAGTGGGCGGGATCGACGGAAGGGGACAGGCATGAGGCAGGCACCGCCGTGGCCGCCAGGATCGGCGAACTGACCCACCGAGCCCTGCAGTTCGCGATCGAAGACGAGGGGGAACTGGCCAGCCTCGACCCGAGCCTCGAACTCGAGCATGTCCGGAGCGCACTGGGTTTCGCCCGGGCCTTCCGCAACTCTCCCGTCTTCGCCCCTCTCCGGGACGCGATCGTCCGGCGCGAACTTCCGCTGGTGATCGACGGCGGCGAGTACGGTAGCCGGCTAAGGCTCCACGGGATCGCCGACGCGGTCGGGGTCGACTTCGTGCTCGACTACAAGACCGGAGCGCGTGACAGGGAGTCGCACCTGCTGCAGGTCGCCGTCTACGCACGCGCCCTGGGGCTCGAGCGTGCCTTCGTCGCCTACCTGCGCGACACCGAACTGGTCGGCTACTCGGCCGCCGAGCTCGACTCTGCTCACTCGCGCCTCGGCGAGATCCTCCGGGCGATCGAAGCGGGAGCATTCGAAGCGAGTCCGGCCTACGAGAAGTGCCGCCGCTGCCCCTTCGAGCCGCTCTGCGAGTCGAGCGCGATGCGGCATGTGGCGCCGAAGGAAGTCCAGACGACCACGAAGTAGCCGCCGGCTGCACTACCCTGAAGAGGAGGGCTTCCATGTCTCCGCTGAACCTCCGCGCCGTCTCGGGCAGGCGGGCGCTGCTCCTGATCGCCATCTGCATAGCGATCGCTCTGGTCGTCGCCATGTGGCTGCTACCGCCGCGCCCGCGCGCTCAGGGTGGACCGCTTGCGCCTGAATTCCCCTCCGGTCTGGAGTGGATCAACAGCGAGCGTCCGCTGCAGCTCGCCGACCTGCGCGGGAAGTTCGTCCTCCTCGACTTCCTCACCTACGGCTGCATCAACTGCATCCATGTGATCCCCGATCTGCATGCTCTCGAGGAGGAGTACGGCGACTCCCTCGTGGTCCTCGGCGTTCACTCGGCGAAGTTCGAACATGAACGTGGAACCGAGAACATCACCCGCTTCGCCCAGCGGTACGGTATCGACCACCCGATAGTCAACGACCGCAACTTCGAAATCTGGGAGGCCTACCGGATCTACGCCTGGCCCAGCTCGGTCCTCATCGATCCTCAGGGCAGGGTCGTGGGCAGGCATGCGGGCGAAGGCGTATTCACTGCCTTCGACGGTCTCCTGAGTGAACTCGTCGAGCGAGCCGATGCGAACGGGACGCTCGACCCCGCCCCACTGGACCTGGCGGCCTCCGCGCCCTCACTCCCCGGGTCGCCGCTCCGGTTCCCCAGCAAGGTGCTGGCCCATGAGGGGAGCGACCGGCTCTTCATAGCCGACACCAGTCACCACCGCATCGTCGTCACCGACCTCGAGGGTTCCGTGCTCGCGGTGATCGGCAGCGGCGAGCCCGGCTTCAGGGACGGCAGTTCGAGCGAAGCCGCCTTCTTGCGGCCGCACGGCCTCGCCCTGGCCCCTCCCGACGTGCTCTACGTGGCCGATACCGGCAACCACGCCATCCGCAGGGTCGACCTCACGAGCGGTCGGGTGACGACCGTTGCAGGCACCGGCGAGCAGGAGTACATGTTCGCCATCTTCGAGGCGCCGGCTCTCGAGCACGGCCTCAACTCGCCCTGGGACCTCCTCTGGCTGGATGGTCGGCTCTACATCGCGATGGCGGGGCAACACCAGATCTGGCGATACGACCCCGCTACGGAGATGCTCTACCTGCACGCCGGCTCCGGCCGTGAAGCACTGGCGGATGGACCCCTGCGCGGGTCGGCGCTGAACCAGCCGACCGGGCTGGCAACCGACGGCGAACTCCTCTTCATCGCCGACAGCGAGGCGAGCGCCATCAGGAGGGCCGGGCTCGAGGAGGACTCGAAGCTCGATACGATAGTCGGCACGGGGCTTTTCGACTTCGGTGACGTCGACGGTAGCGGCGACGAGGTGCTCCTCCAGCACGCCGAGGGAGTCGCCTGGCACGACCGGATGCTCTACGTGGCCGACACCTACAACAACAAGATCAAGCGCATAGACCCGCTCAGCCGCACGGCCACGACCATCTTCGGGAGCGGCGAGCCAGGCTGGCGGGACGGCAGCGATCCGCTCTTCTACGAGCCCACGGGGATAAGCGCAGCCAACGGATCGCTCTACATAGCCGACGCCAACAACCATGCCATCCGGGTCGCCGACCTCTCGACGGGCGAGGTGAGCACACTGGAGCTCTCCGATGCCGAGGGGCTGCTGGCCGGACCCGAGTCGACCGAGTACTTCGGCGCTACCGTGGCGCTGGAGGATCAGAGGGTGCGGGAGGGACCGGGCGAGCTCCTGCTCGAGATCAGCCTGCCACGCGACTACAAGGTGAACGACCTCGCACCGTTGCACGTCTCCTGGAGCGTGGAGGGCGAGGCGGTAACGGTGGAGCCGGCGAGTCGTGAGACTATCGAAGCGCACCCTGAATACCCGTTCAGCCTCATGGTGCCCGCACACTTCACCCGGGGCGAGTCGCGGGTGACGGCCGAACTGGACATCTACTACTGCCGTGAGGGGGCCGAGGCGCTCTGCCTTGTGGACCGGGTAAGGCTGGTCGTGCCGGTGACCGTGACGGATCGGGGCGACGACCAGGTGCGGCTGGCCCGCACCCCGCCGCCGGTGCCGACGGGGATGTAGGCAACGACCGAAAAGCCCCTACTCCACCCGCTGCGCGTCGATCGCGCCCTGCGTCCTCGCCAGCGAACGCTGCGATCTCTCCCGGCCCCCCATGGTGAGCGCGACATAGAGCGAATCGATGACGGCCAGGTGCGCGGTGCGAGCCGCCATCGCTTCCACCCCGGAGGTCGTCTCCTGGACCGCGGTCACCAGCCCCACGTCGGCCAGCTCGAGCAGCGGCGAGCGCAAGAACGAAGTCAGCGCGACGATCGTCGCCCCGGCCTGGCGGGCTAACCGAGCGGCGCTGAGCAGCTCCTGGGTCCGACCGGTGTGGGAGACGATGAAGGCGACGTCGTTCTCTTCCAGCGTCGCGGCCGCTACCGATTGCATGTGAGAGTCGGGCGGGGTGGAGACGGCTAGCCCTATCCGCAGGAACCGGTAGTAGGCGTCCACCACCACCGGCGTGCTCGAGCCCATCCCGTATATGTCGATACGCCTGGCCCCCGCGAGCGCTCCGACCGCCGCCTGCAGAGCCGACAGTTCGACCAGCTCGAGCGTCTCCTCGAGGGCGCGGATCTCCGACTGCACCACCTTGCGCATCACCTGAAGCGGATCGTCGTCCGGCTTCAGTTCGACCTCGCGCACTCCGGGACCGCTGCTTCCCCGTTCGAAGGCGAGGGCGAGCTTGAACTCCCGGAAGCCCGAGTAACCGAGCGCCCGGCAGAGGCGCATGACGGTAGCGGTGCTCACTGAGGCCCTCTGGGCCAGGGCCTCCACCGAGAGCGAAACGATGTCGTCGGCGTGGTCCAGGACGAACCTTGCGACGGCGCTCTCCGAGGGTGTGAGGCTCGTCTGCAGACCGCGGATGCGGGCAGTCACCGAACCGGCTGGTACGCCGTTCATCGCATGGCCCCGTTCGCCGCGTCAGACCCTCAGCTGAGGGCCGAGGAGGTCGCCAGCAGCTCCTCCACCCGCGGCCGCGCCTCCTCGGCGGCGCTCTCGTTGAGGAACGCCAGGCGGGTGCGGCGGTGGAGGATGTCCTCGGCGGTACAGGCCATCTCGACGCGGCTCCCGTAGATGACCTCGGCCTCTATGTGCGGGTATCCGGCGGCCAGCCTTCCCCCGTAGCCCTGAGCCGCGATCGTGGCCACCTCGGTCGCCTTGCTGCCGTAAGCGCGGTGGAGATGCGCGGCGACATCCTCGTCCAGGCCCGCCCGCTCGAGCTGGGCGATACCGTCGGCGCCGAAGCCCTCGGCCCCCCGAAGCGGAAGCGTCTCGGTGGCGGAGCCGCGCGAAGGCTCGAGCCGGCCCACGCGCACGGCCCGGTCGACGGCGTCGAGCGCCATCTTCCGGTAGGTGGTCCACTTCCCGCCGGTGATCGTCAGGAGGCCCGACTCGCTCACCTCGATGAGGTGGTCGCGCACCAGGCCCGACGTGCCCTTCTTGCTGTCGTTGGACACCAGCGGCCGCAGGCCCGACCAGGAAGAGAGCACGTCGCCGCGGCCCACCGGCAGGTCGAAATAGTGGCGCAGGTGGCGGAGGATGTATTCGATGTCCTCCTCGCTGGCCTGCGGGTCCTCGCTGAGCGGAGCCGGGTTGTCGGTGGTTCCCACCAGCGTGTGCCCCAGCCAGGGGAGGAGGAAGAGAACGCGTCCGTCTTCGGTCTTGGGGATGAGCAGTCCGGTTTCGGGTGGGGAGAAGTGGGCGTCGAGCACGATATGGGTGCCTGAGCTGGTGCTCAGCAGCCTCCTGGCGCCCGGATCGTCGAGCAGTCTGATCTCGTCGCAGAAGGGACCGGTGGCGTTCACGACGACCTTGGCGTCGATCTCCCAACTCTCACCCGTCAGAGTGTCCTTCACCACGGCGCCTCTCAGCCGGCCGCCCTCCTCGAGCAGGTCGCTGGCAGCAACGTGGTTGGCTACGGTCGCGCCCTGCTGGGCGGCGGTGAGCGCCAGCGAGACGTTCATGCGGGCGTCGTCGAACTGGCCGTCGTAGTAGAGGACTCCACCCTTGAGGCCCTCCTTGCGGAGCATCGGGAAACGCCTGGTGGCCTCGGCGCGTCCCAGAAGCCGGCTGCTCTCGAGGTTGGCGCGCCCTGCCAGCAGGTCGTAGATCTTGAGGCCGGTGAAGTAGTAGGGGATCTCGAAGAGGCCGTAGAGGGGAGTGAGGAGCGGCAGCGGCCGGCTCAGGTGGGGAGCTATCCGCAGCAGTACCGCGCGCTCCTTGAGGGCGTCGCGCACCAGGTCGAGCTGGCCCCGGTCGAACTCCTTGACCGCCTTCTCCAGGTAGCGAACTCCGCCATGGATCAGTTTGGTGCTGCGGCTGCTGGTACCGGCGGCGAAGTCCTCCTTCTCGACCAACGCCACGTCGAGCCCCCGTGTGGCGGCGTCGAGGGCGATGCCGGTACCGGTTGCCCCTCCGCCCAGCACGAGCATGTCGAAGCGCCGGCTCTTGAGGCGCCCGATCGCGTCTGCCCGGTTCAAGCGACACCCCGTCCGCTCGCTTCGAGCATCAGTTCAGGGTCGTCACCGATGATCCCGTCGGCCCCCCACGCGAGGAGTCGGGACGCCAGCTCGGCGTCGTTGATGGTCCAGGCGAACACGAACAGGCCCCGCTCATGCCACCCGGCCAGCCGCTCCTCGGACACCAGCGAGTGGTGGGGGTGAACGCCGGCCACCGGCAGGCAGGGGAGCAGATCCAGGGCGACCTCCTCGCCCACGAGGAGCGCCAGCGGCAGAGGCGCTGCCTCCTGCTCGAGGCGGAGGATCGCGAAGGGATCGAAGGTCGAGATCCAGGCGCGGTCCTTCGCCGGACCGCGCCACCTTTCGAGAGCGCGCACCAGCAGCTCCTCCCGACCGTCGGCCTTGGGCACGGCATGCTTCAGTTCGATGTTGAGACGGGCGGAGGGGAACTCCTCGAGCAGCTCCAGGACCTGCTCGAACCGCGGAACCAACGGAGCCCGGGTGGAGAGCTCCGCCCAGGAGAGATCGGTTATGAACGCGCCCTCGACGTCGGGATCGTGGTGTACCGCCAGAACGCCGTCGTTGGTACGGTGCAGGTCGAGTTCGAGACCGTCGACGCCGGCTCCTAGTGCGGCGCGGAAGGAGGCGAGGGTGTTCTCCGGCGCCAGCCTGGGTGCTCCGCGATGTCCGATGAGCGATGCCATCTTCAACCCCTCACTTCCAGCGATTCGAGCAATCCGTCGAGTCCACTCACGACCTCCACCTCTTCCCTCCACGGTGAGCGTCCCAGCCGGGCGTCGTCGGCTCGGGTAGCGCCGCTCAGCACCAGCACCCCGGGTATCCCCACCGTGAGGGCCATCTCCACGTCGGTCTCCAGGCGGTCGCCCACCATGGCGCAGCGCGAGAGATCGACGCCGGCAGCGGCGGCCGCCTCCTCGATGAAACGCCGGTTCGGCTTGCCGACCACCTCCTCGGGTCTCCTGCCGGTGGACGCTTCGATGAGAGCCATCACCGATCCGGCGTCGGGGATGTAACCGCCTGCTACCGGACAGTTCGCGTCGGGATGGCTGGCCAGGTAGCGGCTGCCTTCACGGAGGAAGGAGCAGGCGCGGGTGAGCCGGGCGAAGTCGAGATCGGGATCGAACCCCAGGACGACGAAGTCGGGCCGGTCCTCGACCACGGAGATCCCGGCGGCGCCGAGTTCGGCTGCGAACGCGGGCGTGCCCAGTAGGTAGACCGAGGCTTCCGGGTGAGTGCGTGCCAGGTAGCCGGCTGTCGCCTGTCCGCTGGTGAAGACGTTCTCGCTCGTTACCGGAAAACCCATCCGAGACAGTTTGACGGCATACTCCCGGGAGCTGCGCGAGGAGTTGTTGGTCAGGAAGGTGAAACCGGTGCCGGAGCGGCGGAAGTGCTCGATCAGGGGGAGCGCGCCGGGTAGCGGTTCACCCCCCAGGTAGGTAGTTCCATCGAGGTCGAGGAACCAGTGCTGCACCGGTCGCAGCCTCTCCGCTCGGTCGTTGCCGCTCGTCACGCTCCTCCTTCGAATCGGCGCTGTCATTTTCTGACACTCTGCACGGCCGTGTTAGTCATCAGCTTACGAGCGCCGAGCAGCGCTGTCAATCTGAGAGAACGCCACGAGCCTCGCCTGCGTCGGACGGTCCCGCTACCGCAGTCGGACTTCCGCCCCGCACTCCGACCCCGGCTGGCCCGGTCGAACCCCGCGCGGAGCCGACTTCTCCTTTCACAAGTAGCGGACTTCATCGCATCTTCGGCTCCGACGTTGTCGCAATGGCCTTTGATGACGACCTTCGTACGCCCAGACGACTCACGGCTGGCCTGGCCCGGCGCGATATCGCTCAAGAGGACGAGCGAATGGGTTGCTCCCTGGCGGCTCCCCGTAGAAAGCCTCCAGCTCTACCCGTTCGAAGAGCTCCACGAGCAGGCGGAGAAGCCCGCAGGGGTGCGGGTGACCTTCCGCAGCAACGCCAGGAGCCTCATCTGCCACTTCCAGCCCGTTCCCGCCGATTCCCCGGCGCGGCTCGACCTGACCGCCCGAGGGACGCTGCTGGGGAGTGTCGCGCTAGCGGGGAGCGACCGTGCGGAGTTCAGCGAGCTGCCCCCCGGCGAGAAGTTGCTGGAGGTGTGGCTCCCTCAGAACCAGGCGCTGCGACTCACCGGCTTCGAACTGGAGGAGGGCGCGACCCTGGCGCCACGCATCGAGGAGCGGAGTCGCCGCTGGATCACCTACGGCAGCTCCATCACCCAGTGTCAGGGGGCCGACTCCCCGGCACGGACCTGGCCCGCTCTCGTAGCCCGCAAGGCCAATCTCAACCTCACCTGCCTGGGCTTCTCCGGGCAGTGCCATATCGAACCGATGCTCGCCAGGCTCATCCGCGACCAGCCGGCCGACCTGATCTCGCTCTGCCTCGGGATCAACGTACAGGGGGGCTCCTCGCTCAGCATGCGCACCTTCCGGCCTGCCGTCCTCGGCTTCGCCAGTATCGTCCGCGAGCGCCACAGGAGCGCGCCGCTGGCGCTCATCTCACCGATCTACTCGCCCGAACGGGAGAGCACAGCCAACGCCGCCGGCCTCACGCTGGAGATCATGCGCGAGGAGATCCGGGCCGCCGTGGAGGCGCTCCGCGGCCTGGGCGACGAGCACGTCTACTACGTCGACGGCCTGGAACTGCTGGGCGAAGAGGAGGATCATCTGCTGCCCGACCACCTCCATCCGAACCAGCAAGGCTACGAACTGATGGCGGAACGTTTCCTCGAAAAGGTCCTCCCGAGACTGACCTAGCACCAGACCTTGCCCCCATTAGGCCGAGGTAAGGCCGCCGTTAGGCCGCGAACGCCCGCTAGCGGCCCCTCTCGAACCGTCACCAACAGCCACTACCGGCGGCAACCGTTTCTCGGTAACATAACGGCGATACCTTTAACGACAGGCCCTCCAGCCCCTGCGCCGTCAATCCCTCCGCCGAGGTCGCCTGGGGAGGAGGTGGCGTTGCGTTAGTCGGGAGTGACGACCGGCAGCGTTTGCCGTGTCGGGCAGGACCAGGGCGCCCGGAAGGGCGCGCAGCAGAGGGGCCCGAACCGCGAGGCGTCCTCACTGCCAGAGGAGAACTGCTCATGCGCACGAACGATCCCCTACGGCTTCCCCTGACGATCGCCGCCGCCTACGTTCTGATAGCCGGTGTAGTGCTGCTCTTCCCATCGGTATCCCAGGCCGTCTTCGGCCGCACCACCCTGGACCCGGCCGTCGAGACGCTATACGGCGTCGCTCTCGTCAACATCGGCGCCATCTACGCTGTGCTGGTCGGCCAGAAGCAGCGCTCGAGCTCGCTCGTCTGGATCCAGATCGGCGGCCTGTTGCTGGCCGCGGTGGTGATGGTGCTCTACTGGTCGATGGGCGACTTCTCGGCCCGCACCATCCTCGTTCCCATCCTCCTCAACCTGCTGCTGGGCGTCTGGATAGGCGCACAGACCAGCAAGGCGCGGCTTCCCGGCACCCGGGTGACCGGGGCGTAGGCGCCCACCCAGCTAGCGAAAGGAGGAGGCGCGGCCGGTGGCCG
>DASVCN010000031.1 GCA_036381595.1 Trueperaceae bacterium
CCCCCCCCCCCCCCCCCCGACCCTAATCTTCAGCAGAATGGTATTTTGGCAGTGAGTGATTCAGTCAAAAGAGGCTAACAGGGGCCGGGTCGGGAGTATCTAGGTGAACCGAACATTGGCAAGGCCCGAGGATGTTCGCCAGCGCGAGCGGATCCCCTTCTACCGCAACGTAAAGACCATCGCGGTTCTCGCACAGCTGATCTTCGTGGTCGCGGCCGTCGCCGCCATCTTCATACTCTGGCGCAACGTCACAGTCGGCCTCGACAAGTCGAACCTCACCTTCGGGTTCGGCTACCTCGACGATCGCGCGGGATTCGACCTCGGCGAGACCACCATCCCGTTCAACAGCAGCGATACCTACCTGAAGGCGATCATCGTCGGCATGCTCAACACCCTGAAGGTCGGCCTCGCCGGCGTGGTGCTCTGCACCATCCTCGGAGTGTCGGTTGGCGTCATGCGACTTTCTGCCAACTGGCTGTTGAGGACGCTCTCCACCGCCTACGTCGAACTGCTGCGCAACACGCCTCTCGCGGTTCAGCTCATCTTCTGGTACTACGCCGTGATTTTGGCGATCCCACCACGTTCGGAGAACGCCTCCCGGATACTCGGCGACGTCTACCTGAGTCAGATTGGCGTCGCGCTCCCCTGGCTCTACCCGAGTTACAACTTCGGCCGCTGGCTACCCTGGCTCATCGCGGCTTTCGTCGTGCTGGTCATCACCTACTTCTTCCGGCGCCGTCAGATCCAGCGTTCGGAGCGGCCGGGCAATCCCTGGTACGCCTCGCTGGGCCTGGCGGTCCTGGTAGCCGGCGTCGGCTACCTCGTGGCGGCCAGCGGGGTGAGCGTCCCGCAGAACCTGACCGCCGAAGTGAGCCCGGCGCGTGGTGTAGGCGTCGTCTACCTCGACAGTGACGGAGATGGCGAGCGCGACCGGAGCGAGGAGCGGGTGCCGTACGCGCCGGTGATAGTCACTATCGACCAGGCCAGGTTGACGACGAACAGCACCAACCTCGTCGAATCGCAGGAGATCGTCTACAGCACCTTCCGCTTCCCCATGCTCAGCCCCGAGGAGTACGACGAGGTCGAGGTCGTCTTCCGCAACCCGGAGGAGGCCGAGGGCCTGAGCGTCCACTTCGAGCGTTACCCGAGCATAGGGACCATCTACCTGGACGAGAACGGGAACGGTGAGTTCGACGAAGGGGAGAACACCTACGTCGAGGATGGCTTCATCCGCGGTTACCGCGGTATCGGCCTTGCGATGAACATCGACGGCTTCAGCCGGCGCCTGGTCTCGGACCGGATCGGCGAACTCCGGATGCCGATCTTCTCCCCGCCCCCCGTGGAGGAGCCCGCCCAGGCCGAAGAGGACGAGGGTCGCGGCGGCGGACTGGCCGGCCTGGGCGCGCTCTTCGCACCTGCGGAGCAGGCGGCTGTCGAACTGGAGGCCGAGGTAGAGCTGCCGGCAGCCAAGCCGTTGGTGTACAGCGAACCAACCATCCCTCGAAGCAGTTACTTCGGCGGCATCCGCCTCTCGACGCCCTTCCTGGCGCTGCTGCTCGGCCTGGCGATCTATACCTCCGCGTTCGTGGCCGAGATCGTCCGGGGCGGCATCCAGGCGGTGCCGCGCGGTCAGCCCGAGGCAGCCAAGGCGCTGGGACTCGGCGCGGTGCAGACCTTCTTCCTCATCGTCTTCCCGCAGGCTCTGCGGATCATCATCCCGCCGATGATCAGTCAGTACCTGAACCTGATCAAGAACTCCTCGCTGGCCATCCTGGTGACCTTCAGCGACTTCTTCCAGGTGTCGAACACAGTGGGCAACCAAACCGGCCAGTTCGTGTCCGTGTACGTGATAATCCTCGTCGGCTACCTGAGCCTGACGCTCGTCTTCAGCCTCATCCTGAACGTCGTCAACTCGAGGATGGCGCTGGTGGAGAGATGACGCCGTCGAGCCTCACACCAGGAGGTCCACCGTGACGACTCATCGCCTTCCGCCACGGCGCTACACGGGGGTCCGGGGCTGGATGAGGGAGAACCTCTTCAAGACGCCCGTCTCCTCGGCGGCAACGGTGATCGTTGGGGTGCTCGCTGCCTGGGCGCTCGTGGGTCTCTTCGGCTGGGTGATCAACGAAGGCAACTGGGAGCGGCTCTGGGTCAACCTCAAACTGTTCGGCGTCTTCCGCTACCCGGTCGAGCTGCTGTGGCGTCCACTCGTGGCGCTGGGGCTCATCCTCTTCGCCTTCGGCGTCTCCAGCCACAGTGGAGAGGGTACCTCGAAGATCCTCCGGGGGGCCTTCTACCAGTTCCTCTCGGCCGTCGTCTTCCTCACGGTCGTCTCGGTGATCGCCCAGTGGCAGGTGACGCCCTACTACATAGTCGCCACCGTGCTGGGTCTTGCCGGGTTCCTCATCGGTCGCTTCCTGCCGGCCGTGGCCGAGCGGGCAGGGCTGGTCTGGATCGTCTCGCTGCTGGCCGTCCCGGTGCTGCTCTACGGCATCCCCGGTACTCATGGCGCGATGGAGGTCGTGCCCATCCGCGAGTGGGGCGGGTTCATGCTTACGCTGGTGCTCACCACCGGGATCGTGCCGAGTTTCCCCATCGGAGTCGCCCTGGCGTTGGGTCGGCGCAGTAAGCTCCCGGCGATCAAGTACGTCTGCATAGGCTTCATCGAACTGATCCGGGGCGCCCCGCTGATCGTCTGGCTGTTCGTCGCCAACCTGATGGTGCCGCTCCTGTTCAACGTGGGGCCCGACGTAGTGCCGTCGCTCGGCAAGGCCTATATCGCGCTCACCCTCTTCAGTTCCGCCTACATGGCCGAGAACGTCCGCGGCGGCTTGCAGGGGGTACCGACTGGGCAGAGCGAGGCGGCGAGGGCCCTGGGTCTCTCGGGGTGGCAGACCACCAGGCTCATCGTCCTGCCGCAGGCTATCCGCTCGGTGATCCCCGCCATCGTCGGTCAGGCGATCGGCCTGTTCAAGGACACCTCGCTGGTGTTCATCCTCAACCTGCACGACTTCTTCAACGTCCACAACATCGTCGCTCAGCAGCCCGAATCGATACAGGTGACGGGCGGGATCCGCCTCGAACTCACTCTCTTCCTGGCGATCACCTATTTCTTCTTCGCCTACCGCATGTCGGTAGCCAGCCGCCACCTGGAGCGACTAATGGGGGTAGGGGAACGATGAGAGTCGTCCCGTCACCCCGACGGAGGTATCTTTCGTGATCGAGACAGCACCGAGAAAAGTCGACGGACACGCCCCTGAGGGTGGCGAGCGGATCATCGAGGTCTACGGGCTCAACAAGTGGTTCGGTGAGTTCCAGGCGCTGCGTGACATCGAGATGTCGGTGAACAAGGGCGAGGTGGTCGTTATCATCGGGCCCTCGGGTTCCGGCAAGTCGACGCTCATCCGCTGCATCAACAGGCTCGAGGAGCATCAGGAGGGCCGGATCGTCGTCGACGGCATCGAACTCACCGACGACGTGCGCAACATCGACATGGTACGGCGCGAGACGGGCATGGTCTTCCAGCAGTTCAACCTCTTCCCCCACCTGACCGTTCTGGAGAACATCACCCTCGCACCCATCCGGGTTCGCAAGTGGAGACGCAACAAGGCCGAGGAGCGCGCCCGCTACTTCCTCGAGAAGGTAGGCATACCCGAGCAGGCCAGCAAGTACCCGGGTCAGCTGTCGGGAGGACAGCAGCAACGGGTGGCGATCGCCCGCGCCCTCACGATGGAGCCTAAGGTGATGCTCTTCGACGAGCCGACCAGCGCGCTCGACCCCGAAGTGATCGGCGAGGTCCTCGAGGTGATGGTCAACCTCGCCAAGGACGGCATGACCATGTGTGTGGTCACCCACGAGATGGGTTTCGCTCGCGAAGTGGGACACCGGGTGATCTTCATGGACGCCGGGCAGATCGTCGAGGTCGGCACTCCCGAGCACTTCTTCACCAACCCACGAGAGGAGCGAACCAAGGCGTTCCTCTCGAAGATCCTGTAGGGACCGCTGCCGTAGCCCCCTTGGCAGTCGAGAGCGGGACAGGAGTGTGGTGAGTCAGCGCAAGATGCACGCCGACGAGATCCAGGTCGGCCCTTCGCTCGTCCGTGAGCTCGTTGCCAGGCAGTTCCCGCAGTGGGCGCATCTCCCGCTCAGGAAGGTGAAGTCGTACGGTACCGACCACCACATCTACCGTCTTGGCGACGACCTAGCCGTTCGACTGCCGCGAGTCGCATGGGCTGCCCGGCAGGCTACGATCGAGGCGGAGTGGCTGCCGAAACTCGCACCACACCTGCCCTTGAAGCTTCCGACGCAACTGGCTCTGGGACGGCCGGTGGAAGGATACCCGTTCGCGTGGTCTGTTGTGGAATGGCTGGACGGTGAACAGGTCGATGGGAACATCAGCGACCTCGAGCAAGCAGCCGTCGACCTCGCCCGGTTCATAACTGCGCTACGGGTAATCGACTCGACCGGCGCTCATCCGCGCCCGCCCGGCGCCCGGGGCAGCCCGCTGGAGGAACTCGACGAGGCAGTGCGTCGGTCCATCGCGAAGCTCGGCGATAGGATCGATTCGCACGCCGCGTTGCGTTCATGGGAAGAGTCGGCCGAGGTTACTGCCTGGCAAGGTAAGGAGGTGTGGGTACACGGTGACCTTCTGCAGGGCAACTTGCTCGTGGTGGGGGGCCGTCTGTCCGCCGTCATCGACTTCGGAGGCCTCAACGTGGGCGATCCGGCTTGTGACCTTCAGCCAGCATGGAACATATTCTCTCGGACCAGCCGCGAAAGATTCCGGGAAGAGCTGGGGGCAGACGACGGCATGTGGCTTCGTGGCCGCGGTTGGGCGCTCTGCCAGGCCGTGATGGCGTTGCCGTACTACTGGGACACCAACCCCGGCATAGTTCGTCAGGCGTCCCGAGCGCTGTCCAACGTTCTCGGGGACAGCGCCAGCTGATGCATGGAGCCACATCAGGAAGTGACGATCTACATCGGAAACCTGCTTTGAACCTTTATACAGCGGTCAGCCGCGCCTCTGACTAGACTTGTGCGATGTCGCAGCGCGCATCTGGTCGCTGCGGAAAGAGGCGGAGGTAGGCCAGACGATGAGTGACGCTAAGGGCAAGGGAGTTCGGATCGCCGACATGCTCCGCCAGATGGTGGCGCAGCGCGCCTCCGATATCCACCTCCAGGCGGGGGCCAAGCCGTACATGAGGGTCGACGGGAGCCTGAAGCCGTTCGACGGTTCGCCCGAGCTCACACCCGCCCAGACCGAGCAGATCGCCCTGGCGATGATGAGTGAGTCGCAGCGCGACCTGTTCACCCACCGTCACGAGCTGGACTTCGCCTTCAACCTGCCCCAGGTGGCCCGCTTCCGTTGCAACATCTTCCGTCAGCGGGGCGCCGTTGGCGTGGTGATGCGGGTCGTTCAGGACACCGTGCCGTCGTTCGAGGCGCTCGGCCTGCCCTCGTCGGTGATGTCCGACTTCGCCTCGCAGTCGCGCGGTCTGATCCTGGTAACCGGTCCCACCGGTTCCGGCAAGTCGACGACCCTGGCCTCTGCCCTCGACTTCATCAACAGGAAGTTCCCCCGCAACATCATCACCATCGAGGATCCGATCGAGATCGTCCACAAGAACCAGCGCAGCCTGGTCGTGCAGCGCGAGGTGGGTCTCGACACTGCTGACTTCGTCGACGCCATCAAGTACGCCATGCGGCAGGACCCGGACGTGATCATGCTGGGCGAGATGCGTGACAAGGAGACGGTTGAAGCGGCCCTCACGGCGGCCCAGACGGGTCACCTGGTCCTCTCGACGCTGCACACGCTCGACGCGGTTCGCACGGTCAACCGGATCATCGACTTCTTCCCACCCCACGAGCGAGACCAGGTCCGCATCATGCTGGCCGAGTCGCTGCTGGGCATCCTCAGCCAGCGACTGCTGCCCCGCGCCGATGGACCGGGGCGCATCGTCGCTCTCGAGGTGCTGGTGAACACGCCGCTCATCCGCGACTACATCAAGGATTCGGACAAGACGGCCCTCATCAAGGAAGCGTTGCAGGACGACAACATCCGCGGCATGCAGACGTTCGACCAGCACCTGGTCGACCTCTACCTCGCCAAGAAGATCACTATGGAGGACGCTGTCGCCATGGCCACCAGCGCCCACGAGTTCAAGCTGATGGTCACCCAGCGGGAGGGCGGGGAAGACGACCTCACCGCGAGCGGTTCGTACGACAGCGGCGGCTTCGTCAAGCACCGCTGAACACGAGTTCTCCGTCGTGGCAGTGCAGGCCGAGGGTTCCGAGAGATCTACCGGCCGAACTGAGGAACGGCAGGCTCCCAGGGAAGGGTGCGCACCACCTCACCGGTGAGGTCGTACTCGCGTGCCGCGTCTATCCGCACCTCCACCCGCTCGCCGATACGGACCGTACCGTCGCCCTGAGCGTAGATGACGCCGTCGATGTCGGGGGCGTCGAACATCGAGCGGGCTATCACCTCTCCCGGCGCCTCACCGTAATCGTCGACCACGGCTTCCACGATTCGGCCTACACGCCCTGAGTTCTTCTCGAGGCTTATCCGCTGTTGCAGCTCCATGAGTCGGGCGAACCGCTCACGCTTCACCTCTTCCGGCACCCGGCCGGGCAGCTCGTTCGCCGTTGCGCCCTCCACCTCGCTGTAGGTGAAGGCGCCCACCCGATCGAGCCGCGCTTCGGCGATGAAGTCGAGGAGTTGCTCGAAGTCGTCCTCGGCCTCACCGGGGAAGCCCACGATGAACGTCGAACGCACGACCAGTTCGGGGCACACGGCCCGCCATCCGGCCAAGGTATCCAGGTGACTCCGGGCGCCGCCCGGGCGACGCATCGCCCTCAGAACCGAGGGTGAAGCGTGCTGCAAGGGCACGTCGAGGTAGGGGAGGAGCTTGCCTTCGGCCATGAGCGGGATCAGGTCCCGTACGAACGGGTAGGGGTAGACGTAGTGGAGCCTCACCCAGGCGCCCATCTGCGCCAGTTCTTCGACGAGCGGCACCAGGTGAGCGGCCACGCTCCTGCCCTGGAACTTGCTCTCACGGTGCCGCAGGTCGCTGCCGTAGGCGCTGGTGTCCTGGGCGATGACGAGCAGCTCTTTCGTCCCGCTCGCCACCAGCCGGTACGCCTCGTAGAGGACCTCGCCGGCGTCACGTGACCTGAGCAGCCCCCGCATCTGAGGGATTATGCAGAAGGAGCACTTGTGGTTGCACCCCTCGGCGATCTTCAGGTAGCTGTAGTGGCGCGGCGTCAACTTCACACCTTGCGGAGGCAGCAGGCTCGTGAACGGGTTCTGGTCGGGGGGCGCGACGCTCCTCACCGCAGCCATCACCCCGTCCACGTCGGCCTGTCCGGTCACCGCCAGGACCTGGGGGTGACGGTTCCTGATCTCCTCCGGGCGTTCACCGAGGCAGCCGGTGACCACTACCTTGCCGCTCCTGTCGATCGCCTCGCCTATCGCCTGCAGAGATTCTTCGACGGCCGGGGTGATGAACCCGCAGGTGTTGACCACCACCACTTCGGCCTCTTCGTAGGACGGTACCAGCGTGTACCCCTCGGCCCGCAGTTGAGTGAGTACCCGTTCGCTGTCGACCAGCGCCTTTGGACAGCCGAGGCTCACGAATCCGACTCTGGCGCTCATCTCTCCTCCGTCATCAGCCCGGTCATGCTACCGGTTGCGGCGAGCCGGCGCAGCAGTGGACGCAGCTCGCCGGCCAGGTAGAGGGAACCTGCTACCACCAGGCGACCGCCGGGCGGCGTTGCGGCGATCGCAGCGAGCAGCGCCCTGGCGGGCTCTTCGATGACCGTCCTGGTGCTGCTGCCGGCGACCGTCGGTGGTTCCCCGCCCGCGCGCGTTACGAACGCCCGCTGGCTGCGTCCTTCGAGCGCCCGCAAGGTGGCTTCCCCCTGCTTCCGGCCTAGTGAACCGAACAGCAGGACGTACTCCCCGCCCGCCCTCTCACTGAGCGCCCGGCCGGCCGCCGGGTCGTGGGCGCCGTCGAGGAGCACGGTGATCCCAGCTACCTGGAAGCGCTCGCCTCGGCCCGGCAGGGGAGGGATGCCGAGTCCCTCCGCCAGCGCCGCCTCGTTCACGTCGCCCAGGAGGCGCATGGTTGCGGCCGCGACCCGCTGATTGCTCCTCCTCACCGGATCGCTTTCGGCCGCGAGCCCGGCGGGAGGCGCGAAGAGGGGGGACTCGGGAGCGTCGACATGCAGTTCGCACCCTCGCCGCCGCGCCTCCTCCTGCAACACCTCGAGCACCTCGGGTTGCTGCGTCGCGCTCGCCACTGGCAGGCCCCGCCGCATGGCGGCGGCCTTGTCCCTGGCTATGTCGCGTAGTGAAGGTCCGAGCGTTTCGACGTGATCGAGAGCGATCGGCGTGACCGCGACCGCCGCGACTCGCTCGAGCACCGCTGTCGCGTCACGTTCGGCGCCTACCCCCGCCTCGAACGCTCCGAACTCCACACCTGTGCGGGCGAAGTGCTCGAGCGCCAGCGCTAGGGTGAGTTCGAAGAACGAAGGAGTCACGGGCAGGTCGCGCGAGCGGATCCTCTCGACGAACTCCACCACCACCTCGGGCGGGATAGCCGTTCCGTCGACGGTTATCCGCTCACCGAACTCCTCCACATGAGGTGAGGTGAACGCTGCGCTTCGCCAACCTGCCGCGGCCGCGGCGGCAGCGCACATGGCAGTGACCGTCCCCTTTCCGTTGGTGCCGACTACGTGGACGGAGCGCGGCGGGTACTCGAGGCCGAGGGCGACGACGAGAGCGCGCATGCGTGCCGGGTCGCGCTTCGCGCCCCCTCGGCTTTGCCGGTAGAGCCACTCGAGGCTCTCCCGGTACGCCTTGTCACCCGCTCCGGTTGTGTTGGGGTGCTCGGTCTTGGTCATGGACCGCCCGGATCATACGGCTGTGGCCGGTACGCGGGGAAGGTCAGCGGCGACGACGACGGCGACGACGCCGGCGGCCGGACCGGGGGCGCTCTGCCTCCCGCACCGGCATCTCGTCCTCCTGCGCCACCTTCACCAGCAGCGCCTCAAGGACCTGCCCCTCGACCCGCTGACTCATCTGCAGGATGACGTTCGGTTCTTCCACGTCGATGTAGACGTACGCCGGTCCCGGATGCAGCTTGTAAGCGTGGGCGGCTCTCCTGCCCAGGGCGGTGTCGAGTTCGGTAGTACCGAGATGGATGGCGGTGACGTCCTTGCCCAGCATCGGGAAGTGAGCAGGTTCTCCCCCGGGCTCCAGGCCGCGGAGTTCGAACAGGAGCCCCAGCGGGTCGCGGTACGGGCGGATGTAGGGAACGCTCGCCTGGTCTCCTTGCCCCCTGCTCGCCTTCACGATCCCCTGGCCGGCGTCGAATACTACTTCGTAGCTCCTCTTCTCGCCGCGCCGTTCGGTGCTTTCTTGGAAGCCCAGCGAGAGCCTCCGGCCGCGGTGGAAGCGGCTCGTCTGGGTGGTCGTGGACTGCCCCAGGCTGCCCTGAAGCATCAGTCGCCCTTCGAGGTGAGCGGTCTGCCCCTTCTGTTCGGTGCGAAGCACGTGCGTCCCCACGGGTGCGCCCCTGAACGTGAGGCGGTAGCTGCAGACCTCGACCGGCATGACCGAAGGCTACCACGGCCCCGTTCGGCCCCTGCTAGCCGCACGGGCAGCGGTCGCGGGCAGGCGTCGGCCTTACAGACCGATGTGGCCCGCCCTTCTACGGTGGAGTCGAGGAGGGGATCAGCAGGTGGAAAAGAGATCGAGAGTCGTCGCAATCACAGGGGCCTCGGCCGGGGTGGGACGGGCAACGGCGCTCGAGTTCGCTCGCCGCGGAGACGATCTGGCTCTCATCGCCAGGGGCAGGGCCGGCCTCGAAGCGGCTCGCCGAGAGGTGGAATCGTACGGGGTTCGGGCCCTGGTGCTCGAGTGTGACGTGGCCGACCACCACGCGGTGGAGACCGCGGCCGAAAGGATCGAGGCGACGCTGGGCGAGATCGACGTGTGGGTCAACAACGCCATGGCCTCGGTCTTCTCGCCGGTCGAACTTATGCGGCCCGAGGAGTTCGAGCGGGTCACCAGAGTCACCTACCTGGGCACGGTACACGGCACCATGGCCGCCCTGAAGCGGATGCGGCCGCGGAACCGGGGAGTGATAATCCAGGTGGGTTCTGCCCTCGCCTACCGGTCGATCCCTCTGCAATCGGCCTACTGCGCAGCCAAACACGCCATCGTCGGGTTCACCGACTCGCTCAGGTCCGAACTCATCCACCAGGAGAGCGACGTCAAGCTCACGGCAGTGCACCTGCCCGCCCTCAACACGCCCCAGTTCGGTTGGGTCCGAAGCCGCCTCCCGCGCAAACCTCAGCCGGTGCCGCCCATCTACCAGCCCGAGATAGCGGCCGAGGCCATCGAGTGGGCCTCGCGCAACTGGCGTCGTGAGCTGTACGTGGGCCTGCCTACCTACAAGGCGATCCTGGGGCACAAGGTGTTACCCGGCTACCTGGACCACCTCCTGGCGCGCCGGGCCTGGGAGGGGCAGCAGCACGACGGTTTAGCGGAGCCGGACCGGCCCGACAACCTGGTCAGGGCCGTGGATGAGAAGCGGGACTACGGCGCTCACGGCACCTTCGACTCCAGATCGCGGGAAGCGAGTCCGACGCTGTGGCTGTCGAAGAACCGCGGAACGGTGGGGCTGGCACTGGCAGGCGCGTTTCTGGCGACCGCGGCGGCCGCCCTGGCCGGCGGTAACCGCAGAGAACTCAGCCGGCGCGCCACACCGGTTCGCGGCGCAGCAACCTACCGGCCTCGCGTGCCGGAAGCGGGCGGCTGAAGAGGAACCCCTGTCCCTCATCGAAGCCGGAGCCGGTGAGGAAGTCGAGCTGGTCCTCGCTCTCGATCCCCTCGCCCACTACCCTGAGTTGCAGGTTCTTGCCCAGTTCCACGACCGCCCTGAGGATGGCGGCATCCTCGTTGCCTCCGCCCCCGCCTTCGAGTCCGCTCACGAAGTTTCGATCGACCTTCAGTGCGTCCATCGGCAGCCGCTTGAGGTAGCTGAGCGACGAGTAGCCCTTCCCGAAGTCGTCGATGGCCAGGTGCACGCCCAGGCGTTTGAGCGCCCGCAGCATGTGGATGGTCTCCTCCTGGGTGTCGGCGGTAGCGCTCTCCGTGATCTCCAGTTCGAGGCAGCTCGGTTCGAGCCCGGAACGGTCCAGGGCCGCCTCGACGGTCTCGACGAAGGTGGGTACCTGGAGTTGCTTCGCCGAGAGGTTGACCGCGATGCGGCGGATCGGGATGCCCGACTTCTGCCACGTCACCGTCTGCCGGCACGCCTCGTTGAGGACGAGCTCCCCGAGCGCCCTGATGAGCCCGGTCTCCTCGGCGAGCGGGATGAACACTTCGGGCATTATCAGGCCCCGCTTCGGGTGCTGCCAGCGCACCAGCGCCTCCATCCCCGAGACCTGCAGGTCGTCGAGATCGAGCTGCGGCTGGTAGTGGAGCACGAACTCGCCCTTGTCGAGCGCGCCCCGCATGTCGCGCTCGAGGTTGAGACGCTCGACCGCCTCCACGTCCATGGCGGGGGTGAAGAAGCGGTACTGCCCCTTGCCACTCTCCTTGGCGAGGTACATGGCCAGGTCTGCGTGCTTGAGCAGGTCGTCGATCTCGAAGTGGGTACCGTTGGAGAGCGCGATCCCGACGCTCGCGCTCAGAGCGACCCCCTGCCCGTTCACCTCGAACGGTTGCGAGATGCGAGCCAGGATCTTCTCGGCCACCTTGGCGGCATCCTCGGGAGCGTCGATGGCGGGCAGGACCACCACGAACTCGTCACCGCCCAGACGCGCCACGGTGTCCTCGTCGCGCACGCTCTCCAGGATCAGGTGAGCGCCCGCCTGCAGTACGTCGTCGCCGAACTCGTGTCCCAGCGAGTCGTTCAGCACCTTGAAGTTGTCGAAGTCGACGAACATCACGCCCACCGATCGGCCTACGCGCCGGGCGTGAGCCAGCGCCTGGCGCAGCCGGTCCCGCAGCAGAGTCCGGTTGGGCAGGCCGGAGAGGGGATCGTAGTAGGCCAGCTGCTTGAGTCGTTCGGTCATCTCCTTCTGAGAGGAGATGTCTCGCGAGATGCTGACCATGTGCGGCTCGCCCTGCCACATCACCAGTGAGGTGGAGCCTTCGACCCAGCGCCACTCCCCGCCGGCGTCGCGCATCCGCAGCTCGTAGTGGTCCATCGCCCGCCACTGCCTGAATCGCTCCCGGTCCTCGGGATGGATCAGCTCCAGCGGACCGGTCGCCAGCAGCGCCTGTTCGGAGTAACCGAGTACGGTCGCGTGGGACGGGCTCACGTAGACGTAGCGGCCCGCCATGTTGGTCATGGCGATGAGGTCGCGGGCATTCTCGGCGATGAGGCGGAAACGCGCCTCGCTCTCCCTCAACGCCTCCTCGGCCGCTCGCCTGGCGCGGCGTTCCTCGGCCTCCCGCAGCGCCCGGTTGACGGTGGGCGCCAGCAGGTTGAGCCGGCTCTTGTTCACGTAGTCGAACGCCCCGCTCTTGAGGAGGTCAACGGCGGCCTCCTCGCCGATAGCCCCCGAGACGACGATGCAGGGGATGTCGGCGTCGCAGGCAGAGAGGACCTCGATCACCCCTTTGGCACTGAAAGTGGGCATGGCATGGTCGGTAAGCACGATGTCCCAGCCGCAGTTCGCCAGCGCTTCCTGAGTGCCGGCCCTGTCCTCGACCCGCCTGGTCTCGAGTTCGAAGCCGTTACGGCGCAACTCCAGGCGGATGAGTTCGGCGTCGTCCGACGAGTCCTCGACGATGAGGGCCCGCAACCTCCTGATTTCCGGTTTCACGGGGCCTCGTTGACCATCAGCCAGTAGACACCCAGTTGGCGGACGGCCTCGCTGAACTCCTTGAAGTCGATGGGCTTCTGCACGTACGAGTTCGCTCCACTGGTGTAGCTCTCGACCACGTCGCGCTCCTCCTTCGAGGTCGTGAGCATCACGACTGGCACCATCTTGGTCAGTTGATTCTCGCGGAGCCGCCTGAGGACCTCGATGCCCGAGACCTTCGGGAGGTTGATGTCGAGCAGCACCAGCTGCGGGAGATGCCGAGGGTTGCGGCCGGCATGTTGCCCGCGGGCGAAGATGAAGTCGAGGGCTTCGGCTCCGTCGCGCACGACTTCGACCGCGTTTGCGATGTTCTGGTTCTTCAACGCCCGCAAGGTAAGGTCCACGTCGTCCTGGTTGTCTTCCACCAGGAGTATGTAACCGCTGCCGGTCACAGGCGGGCCCCGGTCCGTGCCGCTTCGCGAGCTGCCTCGCGGAGAGTGAACGATTCGCTGCGTCGCTTCAATCCTGCCCCCCGAACTTCCGGTCGGAACGGTTCATCTCGTCCCGCCGTAGGTCACATTAGCGTACTCCCCGGGCCGTCTCTAGGACGTGTGCCGCGCTTCGCCGGCAGTGCATGGGGGAGCGGCAGGAGTCACCGGTCGCCAGGACCAACCGGATTCGGGGGTACGCTTCGGGAAGATGCCGCGGGAGCCGAAGAATCGATGATGCTCGGTCGCGTCGCCGGATTGCTGCTGCTCACCCTGCTTTCCGGTTGTCTGCCCATACCGAACGTTCGGGTCGAGCTGGATGTCGCCCCACCCTCCTACCGGGTACCGCTCGAGGAGGTCGAGGTCGAGTACGTAGTTCGGCCCGGTTTCGACGAGCAGCACACGCCCTCCGAGTTGAACCGGACCGCCTACCTGCGCTACAGCATCGATCCGCAGCCCGAAACCCTGGTCCTCCTCATGCCGGGGATCTTCGGAGGCGCCGCGAGCTTCGACGGTCTCGCCCGGCAGCTCGTCGCCAGCACGCCCGGTCTCGAGGTCTGGGCGATAGACCGCCGCTCCAACCTGCTCGAGGACCGCTCGGCGATGGTGCGGGCTCTGCGCACGGGTGACCCGGAGGTGGCGCTCGACTACTACATCGAAGGCTGGGGCCGGCCCGGCGGCTTCACACCCCTCGCCTTCGACGAGGTCCCCTACCTCCGCTACTGGGGCATCGACGTGCACCTGCGCGACCTCCACCGGCTGATCCTCGACGCTCGTGCTCGGGCGCCAGGCGTCATCCTGGGGGGTCATTCGCTGGGCGCTGCCCTGGTGAGCCTCTACGCCGCCTACAGGGTAGGAGCGGGCGATGAACCGGCCTACGGCTATCAGTTCATCGATGGCCTCGTCCTACTCGACGGTGCGCTGGGAAGGACCGGCGCCTTCGCGCGGCCCGACATCGGTTTCGCCGTCGGTCCGCTTCGGCTGGCACCCTCGGTGAGCGAGCTCGAAAGCGGCGACGGCGCGCCCTACTCGAACAACATGATCAGTCCCCGCTACCAGATCGAGCGTGAGGTGGCGGCTATCCTGGCCCGCCTCGAACCCGACGCCGATGCGCCGACGCAGCTGACCGACATCCCGATGAGCAACCGGGCCCTGGTAGGGGTGAGGAACGACGACGAGTACGGCGTAGTACCCATCTTCAGCGCCAGCCTGGGCCACGCGGTGGGTGCCGCGTTCGACGGCAACCTGGGGGCGGTCCTGCTGGGCGGCCTCGACGGTGTGCGGTCGAAGAGCGTCGCCGGCCTCGCTCCCGGAGCCGAGCGGGTTACCTGGGATCCCGGTGACCCGGCCCGGGAGAGGACCGACCTGGCTTCGTACGTGCGCTCCTGGACGCTGGAGGAGACCAACTTCGCCGAGTGGTACTTCCCGTTGCGGCTGGCGCTCGAGATGACGCTCCTCGATCCGGCGCTCGAAGACGCGGACGGTTTCCTGCCCAACCGGCTGGTCCCGGTGCCTACGCTCGCGTTGGGGGCGGGTCGGGGGTTGCTCCAGACCCTCGGCGGGATGCGCACCTACGCGAACGTCCGCTACGGCTCACCGATTACCGCCTACGTGCTGCCGGGTCTCACTCACATCGACATAGTCTCGGCGCGGGCCAACCCGGCGGTCCCGATCCTGCAGAGATGGATCGCCTTCTTCACCGGCGGTGGACCCGGCGGCTGATGCCCGAGGGCCGGATTGGCCGCCCAGGCGGCCTTTCCCGTACACTTGTCAGCATGCTCGATCTGCGCTTCATCCGGGAGAATCCCGAGACCGTACGCCGTGCCATCAGGGCCAAACAGCTGGACGACGCCCTCGCCAAGCTCGACAAACTCCTGCTGGTCGACGAAGAGCACCGGCTTCTGCGGCACGACCTCGAGGAGAAGCAGGCGCGGCGCAACGCGGCAAGCAAGGAGATCGGCGAGCGCAAGCGGCGCGGCGGGGAGGCCGAGGATCTGATCCGGGAGATGGGCGCGCTGTCGTCCGAGGTGAAGCGCCTCGAGGAGAAGAGCCGGGTGCTGGAGGCGCAGATCGGCGAACTCCAGCTGGAGATCCCCAACCTGCCCCACGAGAGCGTCCCCTACGGCGAGAGCGAACACGACAACGTCGTCGTGCACGAGCGGGGCGAACTCCCCGAGTTCGACTTCGAGCCGAAGCCGCACTGGGAGTTCGCCGTCGAACGCGGCTGGATCGACCTGGATGCGGGCGTGAAGATCAGCGGCGCGGGCTTCCCGGTCTTCAGGGGAGCCGGAGCGAGGCTCGTAAGGGCGCTCGAGCGCTACTTCCTCGACCGGGCCCTGGAACGCGGCTATCAGGAGGTCATCCCGCCGTTGCTGGTCAAGCCCGAGTCGGCCCGCGCGACCGGGCAGTTGCCGGACAAGGAAGGGCAGATGTACAGGGTCGAGGATGGCCTCTACCTCGTGCCCACCTCGGAAGTCGCACTCGCCAACCTGCATCGCGGCGAGATCCTCGACGAGGCCGATCTGCCTCTGCGCTACGTAGCCTTCACCCCCTGCTTCCGTCGCGAGGCCGGTTCCTACGGCAAGGAGGTGCGGGGGATCAACCGGGTGCACCAGTTCGACAAGGTCGAGGTGGTTCAGTTCACCCACCCTGACAGGTCGTACGAGGCCCTCGAGCGGATGACCGAGGAGTCCGAGGCGCTGCTGGCCGAGCTGGGACTGCGCTACCGGCGACTGCTGATGTGCAGCGGAGACATGGGGTTCACCCAGGCGAAGAAGTACGACCTCGAAGTCTGGAGTCCGGGGCAGGCGCGGTGGCTCGAGGTATCGAGCGTCTCCAACATCACCGACTTCCAGGCCCAACGACTGCAGACGCGATTCCGGCCGGGCGGGGCCGCCGGGCGGGGCAAGCCCGAGATGGTGCATACACTGAACGGTTCGGCCCTGGCGATCGGACGGCCACTGGCGGCGATTCTGGAGCACTACCAGCAGGCCGACGGGAGCGTCGTGCTGCCCGAGGTGCTGCGCCCCTACGCCGGCGTCGAGCGGCTCGAGTGAGGGGCCAGCGGCTCATCTCAGTCGTCACCCCGACTCGGGTGGGTGGGCCGGCCCACTGCTAGCTGTCCTCGTCGACGGTCCGGCTCCCCCTGCTAGCTGTCCTCGTCGACCGTCCGGGGCACCTTGAGGAAGCCCTCCTCGCTCGTCTCGACGGCCAGTTCGAGCACCACTTCGCGGGGTAGCGACCCCGTCACCTCGTCCTCACGCAACACGTTCTCGAGATGCACCGGCCTCACCATCTCTTCGACCCCCTCGGTATCGAGCTCCCCCAGGGTCTCGAAGTACTCGAGTATCCGGCTCAGGTCGTCGCGCAGCGACTCCCGCTCCTGAGGAGGCACCTCGATGCGGGCCAGCTTCTCGAGGTGCCCCAGTTCCTCATCGCTGATCTTCACGGGCGGAGTCTAGCACGCGCGTGAGACCGGCCCTCACGCGTAGAAGAGCTTGGCGAGCTGATAGAAGGCGATCACCAGCAGGAGTGCCGGCAGCATCGCCGCGATGCGCATCCTGCGGACCTGCAGCAGGTCGAGTCCCAGGCCCAGGATCATGATCCCGCCTACCCCGTTCACCAGCAGGATCCGGGGGTCGGTCGCGGGGTTGGGGACGAGTTCGGCGAAGAAGCCGGCACCCAGCGAGATGCCTCCCTGATAGACGAACACGGTGACTGCCGAGAACGCTACCCCGAAGCCGAAGCTGGTTGCCAGCGCCAGCGACGCGATGCCGTCGAGAGCGCTCTTCAGGATGAGGAAGTTGTTGTCCCCGGCGAGGCCGTTCTGGACCGAGCCGATGAGCGCGAGGGGACCGACGCAGAAGAGGAGGCTGGCTGTGACGAAACCTTGGGTGAAACTCCCCTGACCGCCGAAGCGCCGCTTGAGGCGCTCCCCGAGGCGTTCGAGCAGGTCGTCGAGCCGCCACCACTCCCCGAGCGCCGCGCCTCCGGCGAGCGCTGAGAGCCCGACGATCAGCCCGGGCGGACTGGCCACCTTGGTGAGGTCGAGCGCGTTGACCACACCGACGATGACGGTCGTGAGCCCGAGGGCCTGGACCACCGTCGCCACGATCCGCTCCGGCAGTTTGCCCCGGAGCGCCAGGCCGGCGGCGGAGCCCGCGAGGACCGTGATCACGTTGACGAGGGTGCCTGACGTCTGTTCGAAGGGAGTCACGGCTTCTCATCAGCCTCCTCGAGCCGCTCCCACAACCACTCGCGCAGCGTGAGGCCGCTCGCCTCGACCGCGGCGGCGGTTGGTCTCCCCACCCAGCGGT
The DNA here is from genome assembly GCA_036381595.1 of Trueperaceae bacterium. Classification (NCBI taxonomy): domain Bacteria; kingdom Thermotogati; phylum Deinococcota; class Deinococci; order Trueperales; family Trueperaceae; species Trueperaceae bacterium. The sequence continues at coordinate 17,627 of DASVCN010000031.1, forward strand.
AGTGCCACGGTTCGTAGGCGTAACAGGTGACCTCGGTCTCGCCCTCCGGATAGCTCATCAGGAATCCGAAGCGCCAGGCGTTCTCCGCCAGCCAGCCGCCTTCCCGGGTCTCGGCCCAGTCGTCGAGATCCCATGGCGCCGGCCCTCCTGCGCTGCGCAGGTCGAGCGCGGTGCCCAGCTGATGCTCGGAGTGTCCGGGCCTGGCGCTGGTGAGCAGCGCCCGTTCCCGACCGAGCGTCTCTACCCAACCGGCGAAGACCCTCTGCTGGTAGTCGAACGAGCGGTAGGCGCTCTGCAGTTCGAAGTGGATCCCCTCGGCAGCCGCTGCTGCCACGAGGTCGGCGAGATCGGCAACGGCGGCGGCGGTGAGCGGTCTGTCGTCGGCGAGGCCCGCGTTCCTGACTGGAACGAGGTCGGGCGGCACGAACTGGGCCGGCAGCCGGTAGGCGGTATCGACGAGGAGATGGCGCCATTCGCCGCTCGGTGTGAGAGCGGGCAGATCGGCGTACTCGCACGGCGGAGGAGCCGCGACGGCCGTGACGAAGAGGGTGAGGAGGCCGAGAACGATCGAAAGACGCATGAGGGACAGAGTACCGCGTGACGTGGAGCGATTCCTGGTTCGAGCGGAGCCGTTCGTGCCGCTTTCCCAGGTCGAGGGATCACGAGGCGGCCAGCCTCGCCGACAGCAGTTCCTCGTAGCGCGCCCCCGACGCTCTCAATTCGCTCGAGAGCAACGCGACCGACTCGACGCGCCAGCTCACCGGTGCAGGCGGGGGTGCGTTCAGCAGGTCGGCGAAAGCCGAGCGCGCTGCCTGGCCCATCCGTTTCACTCGGCCCAGGGTCAGGTGGGGCCGGAACGTCTCGGTGCGGCTCGCATCGGCAACGTGCTCGAGCCCCGCAGTCACGAGCGACTGGAGATGGTCGAGCTCCTCCCGGTCACCGCCTACGCCCAGCCACAGAACACTCGGACGGGCCGGGGTGGGGAAGGCTCCGAAGCCTGCGGTGGAGAGAGTGAACGGCCTGGAGCGTCGCGCCGCCTCGCTGACTGCTAGTCTGCATGCCGGCAGTGCACGAGCCTCCACCTCGCCGAGGAAGCGCAGGGTCAGGTGGCTCTGTTCCAGCCTTTGCCAGCGGATGTCCGCGTCGCTCAACTCACGCTTCAGGAGACTCTGGGCTTCGCCCAGGCGCTCCTCGACCCGTCCGGGAAGCGCCAGGGCGACGAACAATCGCATCTCAGAGCCGGCCGCGCTGTTCGAGGAAGTCGACTATTCCCTCCTCCAACAGGCCCGCCACCCGCTCTGGCCGCTGCAGCAGGCGCATGTCCAGCGGGTGGCTCAGGTAGCCCATCTCGACGATGACGGCCGGGGTTCGACGGGCGAGGCTGTGGCGGTAAGCGGGGTTGAAGGCGTAATACTCGAGCATGTCGCCGGTCACGTTACGGTCGTCGTCCGGGAGGGTGGAACCGCCCAGGTTGGCGTCGTCGATGAGCGCCTTGAGGCGGGCGTCCCAGCGATTGCGGCGGGGCCTGAAGACCGCGCTCTTGTAGCCGCGACGGTGGGCCGCCGGACTGCTGTCGGCGTGCAGTGAAACGACCAGGTCGGCGCGGTAGTTGGGCGGGATCGTCGCCGGAAGGAGTTCGACGATCAAGCCACGTTCGCGTAATCGCGCGGCCAGCGCCCTGGCTACCGCCTCGTTCACTTCGACCTCGTACTGCCCACCGCCGTAGCCACCGGTCGAGGCGCGTAGCGAGGCCAGTTCTTCCGGGTGGAGTTGAGCGTCGAGGTGACCGATCTGTATGCCCACCTTCGGCGGCCCCAGCAGCCGGTTGCGCAACATCCGGAAGGTGGAGGTGGCGGCCTGGCTGGTGCTCTCGGTCAGGACGTCGGTTCGCTGGGGGAAGGTCAGAGCGAGCAGGACCGTGCTGGACAGCAACAGGAGGAACGTGAGCCACGCTCGTCGCGTGGCCGCCCGCCGGGGTGCCAGGTCCTGCATGCCTCGAGCTTACCGGACCGCCGGCTGCCCGCGACAGGAGAGCTCTCTCAGAGCCGCTCGTTGGTGAGCCAGAAGATGAGGTGCTCGTTGACGTTCTCGATGTGGTCGCCCAGCCGCTCCAGGTAACGACCGACGGCAAGGAGCTCGATTCCCGGGCCGATGCGGCTGGCGTCCGCGATCATGAAGCTGAGGAGTTCCCGCTGGATCTGCTCGTAGAGGTCGTCGATCTCGTTGTCCATCGCCAGAGCGCGTCGGGCGGCCCCGGCATCCGACTCGGCGAGGGCCTTGCTGGTCACCTCCAGCATGGCGATGAGCACCTGCAGGATGCGTCCCATGTCGAGGTACTTCTTGACGGGTGGCTTGCCCGCCAGCAGTATCGCCGACTTCGCCACGTGCACGGCGTAGTCTCCCGCGCGCTCGATATCGGCGAGTGCCCGGTACATCGCCCCCAGGAACCGCAGGTCACGAGCCGCCGGTTGACGGCGGGCGATGACCGTGAGGATCCGCCGCTCCAGGCCCTCCTGCAGCTCGTCTATACGCAGATCGGCGGCGACGCAGCGCTCGCCTGCAGCGACGTCGCCATCGATGAGCGCCATCCGGGCGAGGTCGCACTCCTCGCGTACGAGGCTCAGCATGCGAACCGTTTCGCCGGCGATCTCCTGAAGGTCCTGATCGAGGGCGGTCATGCTCGCTGAGCGTAGCATCCGCGGCGAGAACGACGATCGAGCGCGCCTGGTCGCGGCGCGCTCAGGTTCGGCTGCGGCGGCGCCGCCGTCGGCCCCGGTCTGCCGGCGGGAGGTCGAACTGGGTGAGATCGGTGCGGCTGCGCTCGCCCCGATCGTCGCTGATCGGCTCGATGACCACCGGGGCCTCCTCGGCCGTCTCGTAGATCCGACTCTGCGGGAAGAGCCAGCGGTATACGCCGGGACGGATGAGCAGCAGGAGGAAGGCCGAGGCGAGCACGCCTGGCCAGGTACCCGTGTGCTGCGCGAGGAGCGCCTCGATGCCCAGGCCCCCGTACTGCCACTGGGCGAGGGCCAGTCCAGCCGTCGCCCAGGCGAGGGTGTAGCCCAGGATGGCGTCGACCGGTCCAGCCCAGCGGTGCTCGCGCGGAGAGGGGTAGATGGCGAGCCAGCCAACCAGAGCGAGCTCGAGCGCCAGTACCCCCTGCCGCGCCAGGGGAAGTTCTCCCTGAGCGCCGAAGTTGGCGTAGAGGGCGGCAACGACCAGACCAGGGGTGGGTCCGTAAGCCAACGCCGCCAGGACGAGAGGGAAGTGCTCGAGTCCGGCCATGAGCGGCGTTTCACCGGCCGGCGCCTCCTGGAGGTCACCGTAGATCAGCAGGCGCAGGAGCACAGAGGCGGCGACGCAGAGCGCGCACACCAGTGCCGGCCTGGGATTGCCGAGCGCGGCCAGGTCGAGCCGGGCGAGGCCCGCGGTCACGCTGACCAGAGCGAGGAAGAGGGCGGCCAGCAGGCTGTAGCCGAGGATGGGGTCACCCACGAAGAGGGAGACCAGGGGCTGCAGATCTGGCATTGGGGGAGTCTAGCATCAGGGCATATGTCACAGCTGCGGCAATAATCATGTTCCCTACATGCGGTTCATGGTCACCTCCCTATACTTGGAGGCGATGACCCCGACCCCCGAAGAACTCCCCTCTGGTGCAACCCGGCCCCGAATAGGCATCGCGCTAGGAGGCGGCAGCGCTCGCGGTTACGCTCACATAGGCGTGCTGGCGACGCTCGAGAAGCACTCGCTGGCTCCCGATCTGATCGTAGGCACCTCTTTCGGCGCCGTCATCGGCGCCCTCTACGCAGCCGGTCACTCGGTCGCCCAGTTGCGACACGACGCCTCGGCGATGCGGCGCCGTCATCTGCTGCCGCACCTGCTCGATTTCGGCCTGCACCGTGCTGCTCTGTTCGAAGGACGCCGGCTCGAGGCCTACTTCGAGGGCCTGACCGAAGGACGTACTTTCGCCGACCTCGAGGTCCCACTGGTGATCGTCGCCACCGACGTCGACAACGGGGAGAGGGTGCTCCTCGACGAGGGCCCGCTGGCCAGGGCGTTGCGCGCCAGCACCGCGATGCCGGGGGTCTTCTGGCCGGTCGAGGTGGACGGCAGGCGCCTGGTCGATGGTGGCCTCGGCGCGCCGGTGCCGCTCGAGACCCTCGACGAATTCGACGTCGACATCCGTGTAGGGATCGGAGCCGGGATGACAGCCAACGATTCCCCGGCCATCCAACTCGCCCAGCGGCTGGTCCAGACGCCCATGGGCAGGCGGCTGCATCGGAGCCTCTCCGACAGCCGACACCGCAACCCGATGGCGAGCCTGGGCAGGGCGTTGGCGTTGACCGTGGACAGCTGGTGCTGTCCCGAGGAGGAGGCCGATTCTCTCCAGGTGCATACCCGTCCGCCGATCTCCTGGCTCAACTTCAACCGGGCAGACGCAGCGATCCGGGCGGGTGAGGAAGCGATGTCGCGTTTCATGCCGCGCTTGCGCACCGCGCTCGCCGACCTGGACCTCGCCTAGGCGACCGACCCCGTTCGACTCACGTTGTTCAGAGGATCCGCTTGCCCATCAGGCTGGCGGCTAGTTCGACCATGATCGCCGCGGTCCCGTTCCTGACGTCGAGGAACGGGTTGACCTCTACGAGGTCGGTGCTGGTGACGCTGTCCGACTGACAGAGGAGCTCCATCAGGGAGTGGGCCTCGCGGTAGTTGAGTCCTCCCGGGACCGGGGTTCCTACTCCCGGGGCGACCGACGGGTCGAGCACGTCCGCATCGAACGACAGGTGCAGCCTGGCCGTCTCAGAGAGGTATTCCAGCGCCTCGCCGGCGACCTCCACGATCCCGCGGCGGTCGACGTCCTCCATCGTGTAGGCGCGCAGCTCCAGGTCGAAGATCAGCTGTCGCTCGCCCTCGTCGAGGGTGCGAAGGCCTATGAAGACAACGTCCTCGGGCCGAAGTACCGGCCCTCCGCCCCAGATGTCGAGCAGCTTGGGATGACCGTGCCCCAGCAGGTGCGCCAGAGGCATGCCGTGTATGTTCAGGCTCGGTGAGGTCTCAGGAGTGTTGAGGTCGGCGTGGGCGTCGATCCACAGAACGCCTGTGCGGCCGTGCGCGGCGACTCCTGCGATCGTCCCCATCGAGATCGAGTGGTCACCGCCCAGCGCGAGGGGATACCGGTCGGGAGGCAGGCTGCTCAGCTTCCGGTAAGCGATCCGGCAGGTATCGGCTATCGGGTCGACGAAGTGGAGGCCGCCTTCGTTGGCCAGCGCCTCGGGGACCGGCACCTCGACGTTGCCAAGGTCTTCGACCCGATGACCGAGTGCGACGAGAGTGTCCTCCAGTTTCGCCAGGCGCATGGCGCTGGGGCCCATGTCCACCCCTCGGCGTCCGGCGCCGAAGTCCATGGGGACGCCCAGGATGGCGATCTCCTTGGGTGACTCGGCCACCTCCTAGCCATCCCCCGGCCGGTGCCAGTGTCGACCGCTGCCTGCGAGTAGCCGGTCTGCCTCAGGGGGCCCGAAGCTGCCGGCGGGGTAGGGGCAGGGCTGTTCGGTGAGGCGATCCTGCTCTTCGAGCACCGGCGCCACTACCCGCCACTGGGCCTCTACCTCGTCCGCGCGCATGAAGAGTGTCGCGTCGCCGGTCATCGTGTCGAGCAGCAGGGTCTCGTAGGCGTCGGGGTTGGGGCGTTCGAAGCGACGAGCGTAGGTGAACTCCATATTGGCTCGCTCCAGCGCTATCTCCTGGCCGGGAACCTTCGTGTTGAAGCGCAGGTCTATCCCCTCGTCCGGGGTGAGTCGGAGAGTGAGTCGATCGGGCCGCGGCTGGGCTGGAAGCGAGAAGGGTATGTGTGGTGGGTTGCGGAATCGGAGGACGATCTCGGTGGCCTTGCGCTCCAGCCGCTTGCCGCTCCGCACGAAGAACGGCACACCGCTCCAGCGCCAGTTCCTGATCTCGAAGCGTACCGCGGCGTATGTCGCCTGCTTCGAGTCCGGATCGACGCCCTCCTCCTCGCGGTAGCCGGGCATGCCGTTGGCGGCCACGTACTGACCCAGCACCGTGTCGGCTGGAGCCGGACAGGTCATCGCGTGGAAGACCTTTACCTTCTCGTTCCGCACGCTGGTGGCGTCGAAGTTGGCGGGTGGCTCCATCGCCACCAGAGACAGCAATTGCAGGAGGTGATTCTGGAAGACGTCGCGGATCACGCCCGACTGCTCGTAGAAACTCCCGCGCCCGTCGACTCCAAGGTCCTCGGTCATCGTGATCTGCACGTGATCTATGTATCGGTTGCTCCACAACGGCTCGAAAACGGTATTGGCGAAGCGCAGCACGGCCAGGTTCTGAGCCGTCTCCTTGGCCAGGTAGTGGTCGATCCGGAAGAGCTGGCTCTCGTCGAAGTGGCGGATCGCCAGGTCGTTCAGCGCTACCGCGCTCTGCAGGTCGTGGCCGAACGGCTTCTCGATGACCAGGCGGGTCCAGCCCTCGTCGCTCTGCTGGAGGCCCGCCTCGCTGAGGGACTCGATGAGCCGCGGGTAGGTAGATGGCGGCGTGGCGGTATAGAAGACCCGGTTCTCCTGCTGCGACTCCCCCAGCAGCCTCTTGAGACGCTGCATCCCCTCGGCCTCGCCGTACCCTCCCCTCACGTAGACGAGTCGGGGAGCCAGTTCTTCCCAGGTCGCCCTGTCGAACTCTCCAGGGTCGGCCTCCAGCGACTCACGAGCGTGCTCACGCAACGTCTCGTCGTTCCAGTCGCTACGGCCGTAGCCGACTATGGTGGTTTCCGGGTGGAGGTAGCCCCGGCGGTGGAGCGCGTAGAGCGCCGGCAGGAGCTTACGGGAGGCCAGGTCACCGGTCACGCCGAAGATGACGAAGGCGCAACGAGGCGCGACTTCCTTGCCCCGGTCCTCGCCGGACGTTACCGCCGGATGCTCGAGCACCTCCGCGCTCACCTGTCAGCCACTCCTCTCGACCTCGTCCATCGCCTCGTCTCCCGGGTCGTCCTGACTGACCATGTCTTCGGCTGGAGTGTCCATGGCCACGATGGCGTGACCGCCGAACTCCTTCCGCAAGGCCGCAGCCATCCTGGCGGCGAAGCCGTTAGGCTGGCGGCTGGCGAACCTAGCGTAGAGGGCCGAGGTTATCGCATGCATCGGGACGGCGTGCTCGACCGCGAAGTCGACCGTCCAGCGCCCCATGCCCGAGTCCTCCACGTACCCCCTGATGTCCTCCAGGCGTGGATCCTGCTCGAGAGCGAGCAGACCTAGCTCGAGCAGCCAGGAGCGCACGACACTCCCTTTCATCCAGAGTCGCGCCACCGCGGGAAGGTCGATCTCGCCGTGAGGGTAGCTGGCCATCGCCTCGAAGCCCTCGCCGTACGCCTGCATCAGCCCGTACTCGATTCCGTTGTGGATCATCTTCACGAAGTGACCGCTGCCGCTACCGCCCGTCCTGAGATAGCCCCCCTCAGGAGACAGCGTCTCCAGCAACGGAACGAGCTCACCGATCGCCTCCTCGCTGCCGCCCAGCATCAGGTTGTAACCGCTCTCCAGTCCCCAAACTCCCCCCGAGACGCCACAGTCCACGTAGTCGACCGAGAGTTCGGCTGCCTTCGCCGCTCTCCGACGGGAGTCCTTCCAGAACGAGTTGGCACCGTCCACGAGGATGTCGCCGGGATCGAGCAGTGGCAGGATCTCGTCCACCACCGACTCCGTTATCTTGCCGGCGGGCAACATCAGCCAGGCCACCCGAGGCTTCTCGAGGGCAGAGACGAGATCTTCCAGGTCACTGACGGTGCGGCCCCCTTGCTCTTCCAGGTGGGCCTTCGCCTCCGGGTCGAGGTCGTTGGCGAGCACCTGGTGCCCGCCGCGGATGAGCCGCAGAGCCATGTTGCCGCCCATCTTGCCCAATCCGACGATGCCGACTTCCATAGATCCTCCCTTGGCGATGCTAGCAGGGGCGGGCGGAACGGCTATGTGTGTTGCCTCCGCCGGGAGGACGAGCAGCGGCTGGTGGACGCCGAATGCGGTGATAGACTCGCCCCTGGGCTCGTCCGGGAGCGGCGCGAGCGAGCCGAGAGGAACGACATGGACGTAGACGACAGCCTGAGTTGCCTGGGCCGGGGAGTGGAACAGCTGGTTCCGGCAGCGGGGCTCCGGGAGAAGCTCGAGCTAGCCGAGCGAGAGGGACGGCAGCTGCGTGTGAAGCTTGGGGTCGACCCGTCGAGCAGCGACCTCCACGTTGGCCACGCGGTGGTACTGCGCAAGATGCGGCAGTTCCAGGATCTGGGTCACAAGGCGGTGCTCATCATCGGCGACCGGACGGCGACCATAGGTGATCCGTCGGGCCGTTCGAAGACGAGGCCCGTACTCACCCTCGAGCAGACGCGGGAGTTCGGCCGCACCTACCTGTCCCAGGCGACGCTCGTACTCGACGAGAACCCGGAGCGGCTCGAGGTCCGCCACAACTCGGAGTGGCTCGATGGGATCGACTTCGGCGAGATGATCCGGCTTGCCTCGACCTATACGGTCGCCAGGATGCTCGAACGCGACGACTTCACCAAGCGCTACGCCGCGGGCATACCCATCTCCATCCACGAGTTCCTCTACCCGCTTTCGCAGGCCTACGATTCGGTCGCGATCCGGGCCGACGTGGAACTCGGCGGCACCGACCAGTTGTTCAACCTGCTGGTCGGCCGCGACGTACAGCGCGCCTACGGCCTGGATCCGCAAGTGGCCCTGACCACGCCGCTGCTCGAGGGCACCGACGGGGTCGAGAAGATGTCCAAGTCGCTTGGCAACTATATCGGGATAACCGAGCCGGCAGAAGTGATGTTCAGGAAAGCGATGCAGGTGCCCGACTCGCTCCTCGTCCGCTACGCGGAGCTCACTACCGCTACCGAACTGGATCCTCTGCGCGAGCTGCTGGAGAGGGACCCTGTCGCCGCCCACCGGGTCTACGCCCGCGATCTGGTGCGCCTCTACCACGGCGACGAGCCGATCGCGCCGGCCGAGGAGCGCTACGATCAGGTTGCCAGGGGGGGCATCCCCGAGGAGCTCGACGAGGTCAGGGTCGAGAACGGGGAGCTCGACGGTGGCGCTATCGGCGTCCTCAAGCTCTTCACGCTGGCCGGGTTGACCGCCTCGAACGGCGAAGCGCGCAGGCTCATCGGCAACCGCGGACTGCGGGTGGATGGCGAGGTGCTTAGCGACCCCCAGGCGAAGGTCTCGCTCGAGCAGCCGCGGGTGCTGCAACGCGGCCGAGATCGGTTCGTGCGGGTCGTGGCCGGTTGAAGGGGTGAGCGACCGGCGCAGCGGTCGCGAGGCTCAGATCGCCAGTACCTTGGCGATCTCGTAGAGCTGCCAGTCGAGCTCCTTCTCCTTCTCGCAGGCTTCAACGAGGGGCACGAAAACGGCGCCGCGCTTGTCGACGCCCACCATCATCCCGGTCTTCCCCTTCAACAGTCCGATCACGCCGATGTAGCCGAGGCGGGACGCGAGCACCCGGTCGCGAGTTATCGGGGAGCCCCCACGCTGGGTGTGACCGAGGATCGAGGTTCGAACCTCGTAGCCGCACGCCTCGATGATGTGTGCCTGCAGGGCCAGCGCTCCGCCCGGGTAGGCGCCTTCGGCCACGACCACGATGCTCGAGCTCTTGCCACGTTCCTGGGCGTTGACGATCATCTTAATGACCTCGTCGCCACTCATCCTGATCTCGGGCAGGAGTATCGCCTCGGCCCCGCCGCCAACGCCCACGTTGAGGGCGATGTGTCCCGAGTGGCGGCCCATGACCTCGACGAGGAAGAGGCGGCCGTGCGAAGCAGCGGTGTCGCGAAGCCGGTCGATCGCCTCGAGCGCCACGTTTAGGGCGGTGTTGAACCCGATCGTCACGTCGGTGCCATAGATGTCGTTGTCGATGGTGCCGGGGATGCCGATCACCGGCACGCCCTGCTCCTCCCACAGCTTCGACGCCCCGCGGAACGAGCCGTCTCCGCCGATCACGACGAGGCCCTCTATGCCGTGCTTCCTCAGTTGCCTGGCAGCCTCGGCCCGGCCCTCCGGCTCCATGAACTGCTTGGAGCGGGCGGTGCGCAAGATGGTGCCGCCGCGCTGGATGATGTTGGCGACGGCTCGGGCCCCGACCTCTTCGATGTCGCCCTCGATCAACCCCTGGAATCCCCTGTAGATGACCGAGGTCTTGACGCCTTCGTGTATCCCGGTGCGGATGGTCGCTCTGATGGCAGCGTTCATGCCAGGCGCGTCGCCGCCACTGGTGAGGACCGCGATGTGGTTCACGGCCACCGAGTATAGCCCGTGCCCCAGGGAACGCGTTGTGTAATCATGTGGCGAGATGATTCTCTTTGCAGGCAAGGAACCCCCGCCGGAAAGTCGTGTCGCGCTGATGCCGAACTCGGTGGCCAGGCTCGTGGAACTCGGCTTCGAGGTTCGAGTGGCGAGGGGGATCGGTGACTCCCTACACCTGAATGACGAGAGCTACGAGGAGGCCGGGGCCAGGATCGTCGCCGACGACGAGCCGGGCTTCGCCGAGGCCGACTTGGTCGTGCGCCTGAACGCCCCGACGGCGGCGGAGGTTGAGGCGATGAAGCGGGGCTCGATCCTCGTTTCGTTCCTCGACCCGTTCCGGAACCCCGAACTGATCTCCCGCCTTGTGGGCCGCGGCATCAGCACTCTCTGCATGGAGCTCATCCCGCGCAGCACCTATGCCCAGAAGATGGATGCCCTCTCGTCGCAGGCGAGCCTGGCCGGGTACGCCGCCGTGATCGTGGCGGCCGAGCGGATAGACAAGGCGCTGCCGATGATGAGCACGCCCGCGGGAACGATCGCCCCGGCGCGAGTTTTCGTGGTGGGCGTGGGCGTCGCCGGCCTCCAGGCCATAGCGACCGCCAAGCGCCTGGGAGCGCGGGTCGAGGCGTACGACACCAGGCCGGTGGTCGAGGAGCAGGTCCAGTCGCTGGGCGCCCGGTTCGTGAAGATAGACGTGGGGGAGACCGGTCAGACGGAGCAGGGTTACGCGAAGGCGCTCACCGAGGAGCAACTGGAGATGCAGCGCAAGCAGATGGCCCGCTACTGCGCCAACTCCGACATCCTCATCACCACCGCGCAAGTGTTCGGCCGGCCAGCGCCGCGGATAATCACTGCCGAGATGGTAGCCGGTATGCGACCCGGCAGCGTCGTTGTCGACCTGGCCGCTTCGACCGGGGGCAATGTGGAGGGGACCGTCGCCGGCCAGGAGGTGGACGTGGGGGGCGTGCGGATCGTCGGGCTCGCGAACATGCCGGGGCAGGTGGCCCGAGACGCCAGCCAGATGTACTCCTCGAACGTCTACAACCTGATCGAGCACGCTTTCGACAAGGAGCTGGGCCGGCTCGAACTGGACACATCCGATGCCGTCGTCGACTCCTGCCTGCTCACGTCGGGCGGCGAAGTTCGCCACGAGCAGATCCGCGCCTTGGTGGAGGCCACCGCATGATCCTTCTCCTGTTCATCTTCGTTCTGGCGATCTTCCTGGGGCTGGAGCTCATAACCAAGGTCCCGTCCCAGCTGCACACGCCGCTCATGTCGGGCGCGAACGCGATCTCGGGGATAACCATAGTGGGTGCGATCGTGGCCGCCGGCAGCAGCGGCCCGTTCGCCACAATCCTCGGTTTCCTGGCGGTCGTCTTCGCTATGATCAACGTCGTCGGCGGATATATGGTCACCGACCGGATGCTGGCGATGTTCAGGAGCAAGGGGCGCTAGGTGGAACTCATCGTCCAACTCGCCTACATCGCCGCCTCGGTGATGTTCATCATCGGCCTCAAGATGTTGGGTCGCGCCGGCAGCGCGCGCAACGGTAACCTTCTCTCTGCCCTGGCGATGCTGGTCGCGATCGTGGCGACCCTGGTTCAGGGGGGACTCGACTTCACCTGGATAGTCGCCGGCCTGATCGTAGGCTCGGGCGTCGGACTCGTCGCGGCACAGAGGGTGCAGATGACCCAGATGCCGGAGATGGTCGCGCTCTTCAACGGCTCCGGAGGCCTCGCGAGCATGCTGGTCGGTTGGGCCGAATACCACAACGCGGGCGAAGTCCCCACCTTCACGGCGGTCGCCATCTTCTTCACCATCCTCGTGGGAGCCGTTGCCTTCACCGGCAGCGTCGTAGCCTACGGCAAGCTGGCGGAGCGCATCCCCGGCCGTCCGATCCAGTTCAGCGGGCAGCAGTGGGCCAACGCCCTGCTGGCTCTCGCCATCGTCGCCACTGGCCTGCTCTTCATCGCGACGCCCGAAACCAGCTATCCGATCTTCGTCGTGCTGATGCTGCTCTCGCTGCTCCTCGGCGTCCTGGCGGTCATCCCCATCGGCGGGGCCGACATGCCGATCGTTGTATCGCTCCTCAACTCCTACTCGGGCGTAGCCGCCAGTGCCGCGGGCTTCATCATCGGCAACAACGTGCTGATCGTGGCCGGCTCGCTGGTAGGCGCCAGTGGCCTGATCCTCACGCAGATCATGTGCAAGAGCATGAACCGGTCGCTGGCCAACGTGCTTTTCAGTGGCTTCGGCGCGGCAACCGGGGGCGCCTCGCGCGAGGTCGAGGGGGAGGTCCAGCCGATTTCGGCCGAGGACGCCTACTTCATCCTGGAGGCGGCTCGCAGCGTACTGTTCGTGCCCGGCTACGGGATGGCGGTAGCCCAGGCGCAGCACGCCGTTCGCGAACTCGCCGACCTGCTCGAGGCCAACGGTGCAGAGGTGCGCTACGCCATCCACCCGGTCGCCGGCCGCATGCCGGGCCACATGAACGTCCTGTTGGCCGAGGCGAACGTTCCGTACGAGCAGCTCGTCGAGCCGGAGGACGTGAACCCGACCATGGCAACGGTGGACGTCGCCGTCGTCATCGGCGCCAACGATGTCGTGAACCCGGCTGCCCGCGAGGACCCCGGTTCGCCGCTATACGGGATGCCGATCATCAACGTCGATGAGGCGAAAACGGTGTTCGTGCTCAAGCGGAGCATGAAGCCGGGCTTCTCGGGCGTGGAGAACGAGCTCTTCTACAAGCCCAACACGAGGATGCTGTTCGGCGATGCGAAGGCCAGCCTGTCGACGCTGGTCTCCGAGTTCAAGGAGGCGGAGGCGGCGTAGGCGGCGGCCCCGGCCGGCTTCGCTCGTGGACGGCTGGAGCCCTGGCGAACGGGTGGCGTCCCGTTCCACCGAGGTGAGCATGATCGAAGGCTTCCACCACGTAGTCATCTTCTGCAGCGATACCGAAGCCTCGCGGGCGTGGTACGGACGGGTCGGCTTCCGCTACCTGCGTGGCTACGAGGGGATGCACTGGTTCGCTCTCGGCGACGCCGAGATAATGCTCCACCCCGGCGGCAGGAGGGGGCGCGATTCGAAGCCGAACCTGCACGTCTCAGTTCGTGATGCGGCCGCCGAGCTCGCGCGACTGAACGCCGTGGGCATCGAGGCGTTCGATCATCAGGATCCGGCTGGGCCGATCACCGAACCGGTGACGCGTCCCTGGGGTGACGTCGAGTTCGAGATCTACGACCCCGACGGTCAGATCTGGGTGTTCACCGAGACTGGCTAGGGCGCGCCCAGCCTCGTAGGCGAAGCTTCGCCGTATGCAGCGAGGTTGACAACACCAGACTCAGATTTCATAATACTCCTCATGGATGCCGAGAGGCTGACCGAATCAGCTCTGCAGGCGGTGGCGTCGGGCCAGCAGGTAGCCCGTGCGAGGCAGCACCAGGCCTTCGGGCCTTTGCACCTGGCGACCGCCCTGCTCGCCGACGCGAGCGGCGCCCCAGCGAGGGTAGTCCAGCGGGCCGGGGGCGAACTGCAGCAGATACAAGCGGCGCTCGACGCTGCGCTGGCCAGGCTCCCGCGAGTTTCGGGCGATACCCAGGCCGGCCAGTACATGGCGCCGGAGCTCGCGCGAGCCTTCGACGAGGCCGACCGCCTCGCTCGCGAGTGGGGCGACAGCTTCGTGGCTGCCGACGCTCTACTGGTCGCCCTGCGACAGACTGCCGGTCGTGATCTGGCGATGCTTCCTGAAGGCGACTCGCTGGTGGCGGCTGCGAGCGAGATCAGGAAGGGACGCACAGTGGACAGCAAGACAGCCGAGGGCAGCTTCGAGGCCCTCGAGAGATACGGAATAGACCTCACCGAGCGAGCCCGCGACGGGAAGCTCGACCCGGTGATCGGCCGCGACGAAGAGATACGCCGCACCATCCAGATCCTTCTGCGTCGCACCAAGAACAACCCGGTGCTCATAGGCGATCCCGGGGTAGGGAAGACCGCGATCGCAGAGGGGTTGGCGGTTCGCATCGTCAACAAAGACGTTCCCGAGGGACTGCAGGGCAAGCGGATCGTCCAGCTCGACATGGGTAGCCTGCTCGCTGGTGCCAAGTACCGCGGCGAGTTCGAGGAGCGGCTCAAGGGCGTGATCAAGGAGACCGTCGACTCGGGCGGCGAGATCGTGCTGTTCATCGACGAGCTGCATACGATCGTCGGCGCCGGGAAAGCAGAAGGAGCGGTCGACGCGGGGAACATGCTCAAACCGCCGCTGGCCCGCGGCGAACTGCGGATGATCGGCGCGACCACCTTGAGCGAGTACCGCGAGATCGAGAAGGACGCAGCGCTCGAACGGCGCTTCCAGCCCGTGCTGGTGGACGAGCCATCGATCGAAGAGACGATCAGTATCCTCCGCGGCATCAAGGAGAAGTACGAGGTCCACCACGGGATCCAGATTTCGGACCCCGCGATCATCGCAGCGGCAGTCCTGTCACACCGTTACATCTCCGACCGCCGGTTGCCCGACAAGGCCATCGACCTGATAGACGAAGCGGCCTCGCGCATCCGGGTACAGCTGGAGAGCCTGCCCGAGGAGATAGACGACCTGAGACGGCGCAAGCTGCAGCTCGAGGTCGAGCTCCAGGCGCTCAGGCGGGAGGAGGACCCCGAGTCGGCTCAGAGGCTCGTGCGGCTCGAGGAGGAGCTCAGGGCCATAGAGGACCGTATGTCCGAGGCGCAGGCCGGTTGGGAGGCCGAGAAGCAGATCCTCGACCAGCTGCGCGAGGTCCAGGAGGAGCGCGACCGGGTCAGAACCCAGATCGAGGCTGCCGAACGCGACTACGACCTCAACCGGGCCGCGGAACTGCGCTACGGGCAGCTGCCCAAGCTGGATCAGCAGTTCCGGGAACTGTCCGCGAAACTCGAGAATGCCGAATACGTGCGGCTGGAAGTGGGCGAGGACGAGATCGCCGAGGTAGTCTCGCGAACTACCGGCATCCCCGTGTCGCGCCTCGTCGAGAGCGAACGGGAGAAGCTGCTCGACCTCGAACGGGCGCTGCACCAACGGGTCGTGGGACAGGACGAAGCCATCGATGCAGTGGCCGACGCCATCAGACGTTCACGAGCCGGGCTCTCGGACCCGAACCGACCGATCGGCTCGTTCATCTTCCTCGGCCCGACCGGAGTAGGGAAGACCGAGACGGCCAAGGCGCTGGCCGAACAGCTGTTCGACAGCGAGGAGAACATGATCCGTCTCGACATGTCGGAGTACATGGAGAAGCACACGGTCGCCAGGCTCATCGGGGCACCGCCAGGCTACGTCGGCTACGAGGAGGGTGGTCAGCTTACCGAAGCGGTACGCCGCCGGCCCTACTCGGTCCTGCTCTTCGACGAGATCGAGAAGGCCCATCCCGATGTCTTCAACGCCCTGCTGCAACTACTCGACGACGGCCGACTTACCGACGCTCACGGCCGCACCGTCGACTTCCGCAACACGGTGGTGATCATGACCAGCAACATCGGTTCCCCTCAGATCCTCGAGATGAGCCGAGCCGGTGCCGACCAGAGCGAGATCAGGAGCGCGGTGATGGGACAGCTGCAGCAGCACTTCCGCCCCGAGTTCCTCAACCGCGTCGACGACATCATCGTGTTCCATGCGCTCGACCGCGAACAGGTCGGCGCGATAGCCGAGATCCAACTCGATCGACTGCGCGAACGTCTGGCCGAGCGGCGCATCCAGCTCGAACTCTCGCCCGCCGCCCTCGAACAGCTCGCCGCCGTGGGATACGACCCCGTCTTCGGCGCCCGACCCCTCAAACGGGCCATCCAGCAGCTGATCGAGACGCCGCTCTCGCGCAAGATCATCGCCGGCGAGGTAGGCGACGGAAGTCTCGTTCGGGTGGAGCCGAGCAGCGACGGATTCAGCTTCCAGACGGTGGAAGCCGAGCCGGTCGCGAACTGACGGGCCACGCCTCCACGAGGGGGCCCAGGGCCGGCTTCGCGCCGGCATGGGCCCCGCGGTAGCATTGGCGAATGGTCGACCTCTGCTTGATCGTTCCCCATCCCGACGACGAGGTCTTCGGTTCCGGCGGCCTCTTCCGCCGCATGACCCAACACGGCAAACGCGTCGTCACCATCACCCTCACACGGGGCGGCGCCGGCCGCACCCTCGAGCTGTGCAGCCGGGAGGAGCTACCCGCCTGCCGCGAGCAGGAGCTCAGGCGTTCACTGTCCGCACTGGGTGTTCGGGACGACGACGTCTACATCTTCGACTATCCGGATTTCGTCACCGCCGCCGACCGCGGCATGGATCCGCGACCGGGGCTGCAGGGTGAAGACCAGGGGGAGGTGGCCGGCCGGATCAGCGAGATAATCGACCACGTGTCGCCACGCGTCATCCTCACCTTCCCGCCCAACGGCGCCAACGGTCATCCGGACCATGTCGTCACGAACCGCCTGGCGCTGGCCGCGATCGAGTCAGCTCGCAGCAGGCCGGAGAAACTTTTCTACTTCGCCAGCGAACGTCCTTATCAGGGGCCTGTGCCCGCGGGCTTCCTCGAAGCCGAGGAGCTGAAGGCCCGGCACCTGGCGCCGACCCATTACGTCGAGCTCGGCTGGGAAGTCGAGGCGAAGCTGCGGGCGATGGCGCAGCACGAGACGCAGGCACGCAGCGTGCTCATGTACATGCGCCGCTTCTCCCGCCGGCTCATGGTGGAGAGTTTCCACCAGGCCGTGCCGGTACCTTCGCAGGAGGAGTTGGGGGGCCAGACCGTTTACTGGCTCTGAACCTGGGGCGACCTAGGAGGATGGCCGAGAGTGGGCGCGTGGTACCGTATTCTCGATGTTCGGAAGCGGTGAGCTGAGCGATCTCGAGCCTGTGCGCCAGGCGCTGGCCCAGGGGAGATACGACGCCGCCTTCGCTCTTCTCGAGAGCGCCGTACGGCGTCGTCGCAGGCGTCGCAGCAGGGCCCTCTACCGCCTTCATCTCGCCGGCCTCTACGCTCTCTACGGCGACGAAGGGCTCGAGGAGGGCTCGCTGGCCCTCAGGAGCGCCGTAGAAACCGATCCCGCAATTACCGAACTGGTCCTCTATCAGGCCCTCTACTGGGAGTTCGGGGCGCTGGCTGGGGAGAGCGCGCGGGCCGTGAAACGCGGTCTCAAGGAGGTCCGCGAGTCCGGCGACGCGGAGGCCCTCTATCACGCCGCCAGCGCCCTGTTCACCGCCGGCGCGCTCGAGGATGCGCTGCACTACCTCGCCGCTCTCGAGGAGCCGGAACTTCCCAGCTACCTGGGCTGGCGCCGCTGGTCGCTGGTGGGGCTCATCGAGGAGCAGCTGGGCCGGCTCGATGGCGCCGCTGCCGCCTTCGAGCGATCGGTTCAGCTCGCCTCCGGCACCGACCAGCAACTCGAGCGCCTCGCGCTCGCCGGTTGCCTGATAGAGATGCGCCGCGGCGAAGCAGCGCTGCTGGTGCTGGGCGGCGTCGACGAATCGCTGCTCGAGCTCGAGGACGATCTCGCCCACCTGCGCTACCTCACCGGCCGAGCCGAGTTCGAGCGTGGCAACCCGAACAGGGCGCTCGAGCTGCTCGCCGAAGCGAGTACCCTCGCCGGTGACGAGGGGGAGCAGCTCTATGCCGTTCGTCTCGCCCAGGGTCAGGTGATGCTGAGCCTGGGCAACTACCGTGAGGCAGCCGAGCTGTTCCAGGATGCCGCCGGGAGCGCGGCCGACGACCAGGTTTCGTACGCGCTGCACGAGTGGTCGCTGGCGCTGATGGAAGCCGGGGACCTCGACGCCGCCCAGGATCACCTCGAAGAGGTGGTTGCCGACCTCTCCTATGCCTACCGGGCCGACGCCCTCGCCGATCTCGCCGAGGTGCTGTTCAAGCTTGGCAACTTCGACCGTTCCGCCGTTCTGGCAACCCAGGCTCTGGAGTCGGGGGCGACGGCAGCCGCCTGTTTCACGCTCGGCTCGATAGCCTACGAGTACTTCCGACTGGACGAAGCGGTCACCTGGTTCGAACGGGCCGCCAGCGCCAGCGAGCCCGGTGAGCCCGTCTGGGTTCTCGCCCAACAGCTCCTGGCCGACGTCTTCGCTCAGAAGGGGCCCGAGGTCGCCGAGCGTCTCGCTACCCACGCGCGAGCCGCCCTTGCCTACACCGACCCGAGTAACGAGTGGTTCCTGCCGCTCAAGGGCTATCTGGAGTCGGCCGAACAGCAGCTGGGTGGTCATCGCCGGGTAGTCAACTAGAGCCGCGGCCGAACCCGTGGAAGGTCTGCTCATCGCCGAGGAGCTCCGTCGCCTCGCGCCGCTCCTGCCCGCGGGCCGCAACGCCTGGCGCTTTCCCGATCCGCAGACCTTCGTCCTGCCGCTCGAGCAAGGCGGAGCCCTCTGGCTCTACAACCGGCCGCCCGAGCCGCGCCTGGAACTGCTCTCCACCGCCCCCCGCCCGGGCCGCACCCACAGCGGATTCCAGGATCTGCTGGCGGCCAGGGCGAGCGGGGACCTCGTAGCGGTCCGCCAGCGCAAGCTCGACCGCGTGGTCACCCTCGAATTCGGCGCCGCCACCGGTTTCGTGGAGACGCCCGCCGTCCGGCTGGTAGCCGAACTCACCGGGCGCAACTGCAACCTCATCCTCCTCGACGAG
This sequence comes from Trueperaceae bacterium, assembly GCA_036381595.1. NCBI lineage: Bacteria > Thermotogati > Deinococcota > Deinococci > Trueperales > Trueperaceae > Trueperaceae bacterium. Next base: position 36,558 of record DASVCN010000031.1, read on the forward strand.
GAGGGGATCGTCCTGGGTGCGGCCCGCGAGATCACCTCGGAGGTCAACCGTTTCCGACAGGTGGTGTCGGGGCGTCCCTACCGGCCTCCACCCCCCTACGAGAAGCTCGATCCCAGGGAGGCGTCCAGGGAGGAGCTCAGAGGGACGCTGGAGGGGCGACAGCTCCGCCACCTCAGGAAGGTTGTCGACGGGATCGGGCCGCGGCTCACCGCTGCGCTCGCCCGCACGGCCCGCGTGAGCGAAGATCGGCCATTGCAGGGGGCCGAACTGGAACGGGCGGCCGCGGCCCTCGTCGAGCTCACCAACGAGCCCACCCGAACGATGCAACGCGCCCTAGGGCTGCCCGACGCAGCGACGCAGCGAGAGACGGAGCGGCGCGACGAGCTGAGCAGGCGCTTGCGCGAGCGGATCGCACGTGAACTCGACCTGGTGCGCAAGCGCCTGGGCGATCTGGAGAGGGCCCGGGCCGGGATCGAGGAAGCTGACACGCTGAGAAGGACCGGCGAGCTCCTGCTCGCCTTCGCCCACGAGGTTCCCGGCGGCAGCGACGAGGTCACGCTCGACGACTTCACGGGGGAAACCGTCACCATCCGCCTCGACCCCGCTCGCAACGCCGCCGCCAACGCGCAGGCCTACTTCGACCGCGCTCGCAAGCGGGAGGGGAGAGCGCGCCAGGCGGAGTCGCGAGAGCCGGAGCTGCGGGAGCGAGAGGAGGAGCTGAGCGCGCTGGTCGGGAGGCTTGACGATCTCGGCGACGCGGAGCTGGAGCAGCTTCAGGTGCGGTTCCTGCCCTTCGAGCGGACCCAGCGCCGGCGTGGCGTGGGGGCCAGGTACGTGGGGCCCCACGGACTGCCGGTGCTGGTGGGCCGGAACGCCAGGGAGAACGACGAGATCACCTTCAAGATCGCTCGCAGTCGGGACGTGTGGCTGCACGTACAGGGTTATCACGGTTCGCACGTCATCATCCAGGCCGAGAACAGGGAGGTTCCGTTCGACACGATCCTGTTCGCCGCCCAGCTGGCAGCCGGATACTCGAAGGCCGCCGGGTCCGACAACGTGCCCGTCGATTACACCCTCAGGAAGAACGTCTGGAAGGTGAAGGGCCAGCCGGCCGGTTCCGTCAACTTCACCCGCCACAAGACCGTCTACGTGACGCCGGATCGACGGCCCGAGACGGAGTCGACGGAGCAGGGCCGCAGGGAGTAGCACCGCTACGGCCGGCCCTCCGGCACGGAGTTAGACTCTAGCTCATGCTGCGCCGACACCGCGCGCTCTCGGGCGCCTCGCTGGCCCTGCTGCTCGTCGTCGCTCACGCCGTGAACGATTCGTTCAGCGGCATGCTCTCTGCCCTCCTGCCAACCTTCCAGCTGCGCTTTGGCGCGAGTGAGACGCTGCTCGCCACGCTCGTCGCGACCCAGTCGTTCTCCTCGTCGGTGACCCAACCGGTCTTCGGCGCGTTGGCCGATCGCCTCGGTCGGCGCATCGTCGGGGCGCTGGGTGTGGTCACCTCCTCGGCACTGCTGAGCCTGATGGGGCGGGTCGAGTCTGTGTGGCTGCTCTTCGCGCTCCTGCTCGTTGGCGGTCTCGGCTCTGCTGCCTTCCACCCGTCTGGCACCAGCATCGCCCGCGCTGCCGCCCGCTCGACGAAAGGGTTGGCTGTCGGCATCTTCAGCGCCGGGGGAACGATCGGGCTGGCGTTCGGGCCGCTGATCATCGGCTACTTCATCATCAACGACCTGCTCGAGTTCAGTCCCTGGCTGATGATCCCGGGCCTCATCCTGGGAGCTCTGCTCTACCTCCTGGTGCCGGTGCAGGAGCGGGCGCCCCGCGAGAACAGGCCCAAGCTGTTCGACGCCGAGCTGTTCAGGGGGCCAGTCGGGACCCTCTGCTTCGCCGGCATCCTGCGCTCGATCGCCTGGGTAACGCTGATAAACGGCGCCCCCTTGTGGCTCGTGCACGAACGAGGGATCGCGGCAGATAGCGCCACCCTCTTCTGGACCCTGACCTTCTTCTCCTTCTTCGGCGGCCTCGGCGGCATCGCCGCCGGCTACCTGGAGAAGCGGCTGGGCAGAGAGGCCCTGATCAGCGGCAGCATGCTCCTGGCGCTCATCCCGCTGTACGCGCTCTTCCTCCTGCCTGCCGGCTCGCCGGTCTACTTCCTGGCCGTGGCGCTGGCCGGCGCCCTGGTCAACGGCGGTCTGCCCCTCATGGTGGTGAGCGCTCAGGATCTGGCTCCGCACGCCATGGGAACGGCCTCGGGGATGCTGATGGGGCTCACCTGGGGCACCGCCGGTGTCGTCTACATCCTCGTCGGCGGTCTGCAGGAGGCGATCGGGATCGGCCCGGCAATGGCTATCTCCTTCTCGACCCTGGTACCCGGTTCGCTGCTGGCGCTGAAGGTGCTCCGAGGCAACGCCCAGGCCCTGAGCGCCGACTGAGGGGAGCGTTCATCCGCGTTCAGACTCCGTTCGGGGCCGTCCTATTAGGCTAGGCCCGTGTTGGAGGGAAGTGTGCCGTTGAGACTCGAAGGAACAGCATCGATGCTTGCCGAGGTGCACGGCAGGCAGGTATCGATCCTGCTGGTGGAGGACAGTGAGGACGACGCCCTGCTCACCCTGCGTGCCCTGAAGAAGAGCACGGTCGAGCTGGAAGAGGTCGTTGTCGTAGCCGACGGGATCGAAGCCGAGGATTACCTCTTCACCCGGGGCAAGTTCGAGAAGAGGAACGGCGCGATCATGCCGAAACTCATCCTTCTCGACATCAACCTGCCGCGCATGAGCGGCCTCGAACTCCTGAGGTCGCTCAGGTCCGACCCTCGGACCAGGATCGTGCCCGTGGTGATGCTCACTTCCTCGGCGGCCGAGCAGGATCTGGTGAGCAGCTACGGCGCCGGGGCGAACGGCTACATCCAGAAGCCGGTCAACTCCAGCGACTTCGAGGAGGTCGTCCAGAAGGTGGTCAAGTACTGGCTCGAGATCAACCGAGCGCCGGGCGACTGGATGACGGGAGTGGCCAGCCAGCAAGCCTGACGCGACCGGTCCAGCCTGCACCAACCTCCGTCAGGAGCGGGAACGCGAGCGTCACTGAGATAATATGGCTCGATGTACCTGCGCACGTTCGGTGGTCTGGCTATCGAAGGTACCGGCTTCCGACGGCTGAAACCGCTGCTCCTCGCCGCCTACCTGGCCCATGCCGGGCCCACGCCGCGGCGCTACCTGGCCGAGATCTTCTGGCCGGGTGCGAGCGACGCGATGAACAGCCTCTCGGTCGCCCTGTCGCAGTTGCGCCGGGGCGCGCCGGGGGCTGTCGATGCGGACGACATCAGGGCGTGGTCCGACCTGGACAGCGACGCGGGTGAGTTGCGCCGCGCCTTCGAGACGGCCGCTTACGATCGCGTGGCGGAGATCTACAGTGGGGCCTTCCTCGACGGGGTGGACCTCGACATGAGTGAGGAGTTGGAGGAGTGGCTCTTCGACACGCGCGAGAGCCTGGCCCGCACGGCGCGCGAAGCGCTTCTGCGGTCGGCCGAACTGAGCGCGGGCAAGAGTAGGTTCGACGAGGCCGGACGGCTGGCCGAGCAGGCCCTGAGGACCGCTGGAGCCGGAGAACCCGAACCGGAGGAGCTGTTGCGTTTCGGCATCCTCCTGTCCGCCGCCAGGAGCCCGTCGATCGCGGAACTGCGGCGCTTGGCGCAGGAGTACGGTCTCTCGGCAGATATGCCGCCGGAGCAGGCGCGCGCCCGGTTGGCCAGGGTCCTGGTGGGCAGGGAGTCGGAGTTGACGCGCCTCTCTGCTCTCGCTCCCGGCGAGTGGGCCTGGGTGACGGGCGCCTCAGGGATGGGCAAGACCGCCCTCCTGGGTGAGCTCGAAGGCACCTACCTGCCGGCTCGGGAAGGTCTGCCGTACGCGACTCTCGAGCCACTGTTGGCCGAGACCCTGGGAGCAAGCGAGACGCTGATGCTCAAGAGGCTTTCGAGCCTCGAGGGCACGGTGATGGTGGATGACTGGGAGCAGACGGACGAGGAGAGCCGGAAGCTCCTGACCAGGCTGCGTCACCTGCGGCCGCGCGTCAACCTGATCATCGCCTCTACCTGCCCGCCGCTGCTGCCGGTAGAGGTCGAGCTCACCCTTGGCCCGCTGTCGGTTGATGCCCTGGGCCCCTACGCCGACTCGCTCGAACAGACGGGGGGCCTTCCAGAACTGGTGGGGGCCCTGATGAGGGACGATTCGCTCGAGGCGGCCCTAGAGCGCCGACTCGACCAACTGGGCCCCGACGCCAGGCGCCTCTACCTCGCTCTCGCCCTGCTGGAACGGGGCGACGTCTCGCTGGTCCGGCGTGCGCTCTCGCTCCCCAGCGTCGAGACCGCCACCGCCCTGGGCGAGCTCCTACCCACCGGTCTGGTCGAAGCCTCGGGTGCCGTACGGGCGCGCCAGGCGGCGCTCGACTACCTGACCTCGCGACCGAACGAGATGGGGCAGTTGGCGCTCCAGCTGGCCCGCGAACTCAGCGGGGTCGAGGCTTTCCCTCTGTACGAGCGAGCCCGGGCGTTCTGGGAGGAGAACGATCTGCCGCGTGCCGCGGCCGCCTACCTGGCCTGGGGCGAGGAACTCCTGCGCAGAGGATTCGCCCGACGCAGCGCCGAGCTGCTGTCCGAAGCGCCATCGACCGAGGAGGTTATCCTGCTCTGGAGCCGCGCGCTCGAGCAGGCCGGCCAGTACAAGGAAGCGCTCGAGCGTCTGGGTCGACTGCCCGAGACTCCCCTCGTCTCGGCCCTCAAGAGTGCCCTGTACTGGCGTCTGGGCCGCCCCGCCGATGCCGAGGCGGCCGCGCAGAGAGGGCTGGAAGGGGAGACCGAGGCCCGGGCCGAGTCGCTCAATACCCTAGGCGTCCTGGCCAGGTCGCAGGGAGCGTTCGAGGAGGCGGCGAGCCACGCGCGCCGCGCCGCCGCCCTGTGGCAGGCCCTCGGCAATCAGAACCGTTGGGTGTCGACTCTCAACAACGTCGGGATCGCCGCCGCCCTTCAGGGCAAGTCTGCCGAGGAGGCTTTCGCCGAGGCGCTCGAGGCCTCGGGTGACAACTCGCTGCTGCGGGCGCGCACCCTTCTGAACGTCGGCTGGGCACGAGAGCAGCAGGGGCAGCTGGCGCACGCCGAGGAGGCGTTCCTCGAGGCCGCCCGACTGGCGGCCGAGGCGGGGGTTACCGAGGTCGCTGCCTGGGCCTGGAACAACCTGGGAGTTCTCTTCCACCGCCAACCTCAGGCGGAGAAGGCCAGGGACGCCTACGAGCAGGCGTTGGCTCTCGCGCAGCAGGCCGGTGAGCAGCGGATCCTCGGCATGGTGCTGGCGAACCTCGCCGAACTGACGTCGAACTACGAGGCGTGGGAGGAAGCGCTGCGGATCCTCGAGAAGTCCGGGCACGAGATGATCGCTACGAACTTCCGGGAGAGTCTCGACGCCGACCATCCCTTCGCGAGACGAAGCGAGGAATCTGGCGGAGGAGAGAGCTGAGCTGTCATATCCTCCTGTCAGTCGTTCAGGCCCGATTCAGAGTACCGTCGGTACTGTCCGATCGTAGGCTGGACTAATATCCGACTTACTCATAGGGGAGGTAGGCATGTCGCGCGAACGTCTTCGAGCCAACTTGATCGTCGTCCTGCTGCTGTGCAGTGCTTTGCTGGTGGGTTGCAGAACCTCCGGATCTCCGGAGGCGACCTTCAGGCAGCTATCGGTAACAGCGGATCTCGATCTCGACTACGCACTCCGCGGTGAAGTGGTCTCCGGAAAGGTCTACGGTGACAACGCCAGGGGTGTGAAGGTCAGCGTCGCCGGGATCCCGGCTGAAGTAACCGTCCTGACTGGCAACACTTTCGAGTTCGTCGTCCCCCAGGCAGCTCCTACGGGCCGGCAGCAGGTCGTCGTCGAGCTGCAGACGAGGACCCTGGACCATGTTCTGTACGTGCTCGGCGACGACGTCGATGAGCGCGTGTTCTCGCTGACGCTGGCGCCGGGTACGACTACCGAGGAGTTGGCCGAGGCACTCGCGGGGATCGACTACGAGCTCGTTTCGGGGCCTTACTCGCTCGGGGCCGATGCCGGCGTGTGCAGTGGCGAGAGGGTCGAGATCAGGGTCTCCGGGATGGGAACCGGCTGGGCGCTCACCCAACTGAACCAGCTCGCCGGCGGAGGCGTGGTGCTCGGGAGCGATCCGCTCACCGGCTACTCGTCGGGAGCCACCTCACCGCTTTCGGCCATCGGGGGCCGACTGGCGAGGAGCCGCGGCCTCACCGGGTCCGGTACGATGATCGCCGTTCTCGACACCGGGGTATCGAGCCATACCGAGCTGGGCAGCAGACTGCTCACAGAGCAAGGCTACGACTTCGTCGACCTGGGATCGCCGCCGGTCGATGATTACCCGGGCGGTCACGGTACGCCGGTCGCGGTTCTGGCCGCCGGCACTCTCTCGGGCGTGGCGCCCTCGGCTTCCATCCTTCCTGTGAGGGTGTGTAACGGGAACGGAATCTGCTACAGCGACGACGTACTCGCTGGTATCTGCTACGCACTTGCGACGGCCGAACGAAGCGGCCCGGGTATGGACGATCTCGTTCTCAACCTGAGCTTCGGAGGCGAGACGCCGGTCGATTCCGTAGCCCAGGCACTGGCGTTCGCGGTAGAGCGCGGCGCGGTGGTGGCCGCTTCGGCCGGCAACGGGGGTGGGCGAGGCTCGCCCGCCCACTATCCGGCGGCACACGACCTCGAAGGAGTGGTCGTTACCGGAGCGCTCGACGCCTCGCTCCTCGACGAGCTGCTCGGCAAGTGGTCGCCTGCGTCGTTCAGCACGCGCGGGAACTACGTGGACATCGCGGCTCCGGGCGTCGCCCTCAGGAGCGGTAGTCCCGACGGCCTCTACGGCACCGGCTACACCGGCACGTCGTACGCCTCGGCGTTCACGGCGGGCGCGCTGGCGCTGTGGCAGGAGGTGCACCCCGAGCTCACGGCGCCCGAGATCGAAGCCGGTCTCGAAGCGGCCGCCGAGCCCCTGCCCTACCCGGAGACGGCGGTGGGCGCCGGCATGCTCGACGTATCGACCGATCCTTGAACGAACTGAGGGTGCCGTGACCGGCTGGTCACGTACCCAGGAACGTAGGCGGCAGTAAGAATCTGCCGGCAGCACGTGAAATTGGAGGTCGCCACCGGGAACCCAGTGGCGACCTTGCTGATGGTTGCCGGCTTACCGGGTCTCGCGCAGCAGCTCTTCGAGGCGGTCCCAGGTCTCCGTCACGCCCTGCAGCATGCCCATGTCGAGTACCGTCTTGAGCGCATCTGCCGACGCGTACTGGGAACGGCTCACCACCTTCGTCCTGCCTCCGAGGTCGATGAACTCCACCGTCGCAGTAGTTGCCGGCAGTTCACGGTTGATATTCCCTTCGGCATCCGAGAAGTAGTCGGTGTACGCGATCTTCACCGGTACTTCGATCTCGTGGAAGATCTGCTTGCCCCAAGACTCCATCCCGAAGAAGTCCCCCTGGTTCTCGTCGACACACTTCATGCAGTAGTGCCACTCGCCGCCCGGCCTGAAGTCGAGTCTGCACACCGGCAGCTCCCAACCTTTCGGTCCCCACCAGTTCTCCAGGTGTTCGCACTTCGAGAACATCTCGAAGACGAGCTCCCGCGGAGCCTCGAAGACGCGCTCCAGTACCAGTTCCTTCTCGTTCTCGACTCTCGAATTCATCTTGCTTGCGGTGGTCATGGCATCCCTTCGACTCTCTAGCGATCTCGTTCGCTGTTCTTCGTCTGCAGATTCCTTAGATACTCATCCAGCTGGTCGAGTTTCTCCTCGGTTATGGGGCGGAAGGAGTGAAGCCAGGCATCGAGCGCACGGAACGGCTCGGGGCGCAGTCGATAGATCCTGCGGTTCGCGTCCGCTCTTACTTCCACGATCCCGCTCTCGCTCAGGACCTTCAGGTGCTTGGAGGTCTGCGGTTGCTTGAGCTCCAGTCGATCGGCGATCTCTCCTACGGTCTTCGGGCCGCTCCGCAGGAGCTCGACTATCCGCATGCGGTTCGGTTCCGCCAGTGCGCCCATCGCCGACGAACGGAGAGCCGCGCTCTCGGTCGCTACCTCTTCGGAAGGCCCCCTGCTCCGATCTCGTTTCACCTCCTTCTCGTTCATCCTGATCCCTATATACTCTCCAGAGCATATTCCTGTCAAGGCATATGCCGTCCGAATGACGGATCCCGGACGTCAGACGCGGGAACGAGGTGACGTGGCGAGCTGTTCGACGACAGGTCCGACGGTTACGACCAGTGGCCGCGCCCAGATTCTCCCTTGGAGGGGTCTGGGGAAAGGCTCGAGTGACCCGCTAAGCCTTGCCCTTCGAACCGAAGACAGCGATCCGGTCTTTCACCAGCTCCTTCATCTGCTCCCTGGCCGGGCCGAGGATCTTGCGCGGGTCGAACTCCTGAGGCTTGTCGCGCAGTATCTCGCGTACGGCGGCGGTGAAGCCGAGGCGCAGGTCGGTGTCGGTGTTGATCTTGGCGATCCCCTCCTTCACGGCCTGACGCACGTCATCCTCGTGGATACCGACGGCGTTGGAGAGCTCGCCGCCTGCCGCGACCAGGCGTTGGACGACCGAAGCAGGGACACCGCTGGCTCCGTGCATCACCAACGGTTGTGGGAGACGCGCTGCGATCTGCTGGATCCGCTCGTGGTCGATGAAGGGCCTCGTCTTGCCCTTGTTCGGCCCGTGCGATGTCCCTATCGCTACGGCAAGATAGTCGGCCCCGCTCTCCTCCATGAACCGTACGGCTTCGTCCGGCTTGGTGAGGATCGCATCCTCTTCGGCCACCACCACGTGCTCTTCGACTCCACCCAGGCGACCGATCTCGGCCTCTACCGTCACGCCTACGGCGTGGGCCGCCTCTACTACCTTGCGGGTCTCGGCGACGTTCACCGACTCCTCCTCGTGCGATTTGTCGATCATCACCGAGGTGAAGCCCAGGCGGATGGCCCTCATGCACGATTCGAACGAGGAACCGTGGTCCAGGTGGATCGCTACCGGGACCGATATCTCGCTGCCCATGGTGCGGACGATGTCTACCAGCTGCCGGCCGCCGTACTTGAGGCCGCCTTCGGAGATCGCGACGATCACAGGCGATCGGCTCTCCTCGGCCGCTTCGAGTATCGCCTGGGTGATCTCCATGTTGTTGGTGTTGAAAGCGCCTACGCCGTAGCGGCCAGCTCTCGCGGCCGCAAGGATCTCGAGCCCGCTTCTCAGTGCCATTCGGCGAGTATATCTGCGCGCGCGGAACGGGCGCAAAAAGGATGAGCTACCGGCCCTCGCCGCTGCCGCTGCGATGCAGCCACTCCACTACCGCCAGGCAGGCCATCTCGACCGCATGCGCGATTCGCCAGCGAGCCTTGTCGCGTTCGCCGACCGTGTTGCTGATACCCCTCACCTCGGCGAAAGGCGCCTCCAGCGCCAGCGCTACCTGAGCCGCCGCCGCCCCTTCCATCGACTCGACGGCGACCTCGAAGCGGGCCCCGGTGCCCATCGCGCCCGTGACTCCCGTTACGGTCTCTGAGGTCCCGAATGGTACCAGCGGGTGGACTCCGCCTGCGATCTCCGAGCTCAGCTCCCGGTCTACCGGTATGCGGTTGTAGTAGGTCGCGGGGGAGGTGAGGAGGGGGAGGCCCATCCTCTCCATGCCTTCGAAACCGTCCCTGGTGATCACGCCACTGTCCAGGTGGGTCTCCTCACTCGCCACCGCCACATCCCCCACACTCAGGCCGAAGCCGGGGAAGGCGCCGCCTATGCCCACCTGGATCACCGATACCGGTTCGAGCCGGGCGATGGCGAGCGCCAGGCCTGCCGCGGTGTTGACCTTGCCCACCCCGAAGGTCGCTACCGCCACCGGCGCCCCGTGGAGCAGACCCCGCCGAGCGTCGCCGTGACGCAGCTGCAGGCTGCACGACTCCTCGAGTTCCTCGTGCAGCGGTGCGACCTCCGCCGCTGTCGCGGCGATGATCAGGTGCGCGGGCGCGGTCCGTGCCAGGGGCGCCTAGGCGGCCTTCGCCGGGATGTCCAGGAGAGCTTGAACGAAGGCGGCCGCGTCGTAAGGCTGGAGATCCTCGGCCTTCTCGCCCACGCCGATGAACTTGATGGGTAGTTCCAGTTCTCGGGTGATGGGTAGGAGGATGCCCCCCTTGGCGCTGCCGTCGAGCTTGGTCACGATGACACCGGTGACGCCGACCGCCTCGTGGAACTTGCGTGCCTGCTCCAGCCCGTTCTGGCCGGTCACCGCATCGAGCACCAGCCAAACCTCCTTCGGCTCGCCGGGATCGGCCTTGCCGACCACCCGCTTCACCTTCTTCAGCTCCTCCATCAGGTTGTGTTTGGTGTGGAGCCGACCGGCGGTGTCGACGAAGAGCAGATCGAGACCCTTCGCCCGCCTCGACTGGGCGGCGTCGAAGGCGACGGCGCCGGGGTCGCTGCCGTCCGGCCCCGATACCGTCGGGATCCCCAGGCGTTCACCCCACAGCTCCAGTTGAGCGGTTGCCGCCGCACGGAACGTGTCACCAGCGGCGAACATCACCTTATGGTTCCGCTCCTGGTAGTAGCGCCCCAACTTGGCGATGGTCGTCGTCTTGCCCACGCCGTTGACCCCCACTACCATGACGACCTTGCCTTTCGGTTCCACCATGTGCCTGGTCACGTCGAGGTCGAACCCTACCCGTCGCAGCTTCTGGCGCATCCTGTTCGGCTCCAGCTGGTCGAGCAGAGCCTTCTCCAGCGCCTCACGGAACGACATACCTCGCTCGCGCTCGCGCTTGGCGTCGGCGACGACCTCAGAAGCGATGCGGGCCCCTACGTCGGCCCCTATGAGCGCGAACTCGAGCTCGTCCCAGTCCAGCTCCCAGCTGCGGGAGGCGTCCTGGTTGAGGACGTCGCGGGTCTTGCCGAGCCCCTGGCGCAGCCTGTCGAACCACGACATCAGCTGCCGGCACCCGTCTTCTCGGCGGTCGCGGCCTTGCCAGCCTCGGCGGCCTCCTTCTGAGGATTGTCGTCCGGGAGGCCGGCGTTGATCGCGTGGATCGCCTTGCCGATCCGGTTAAGGACCCTCGCCTTGCCCAGGATGGTTATCACGTCCACCACCGACGGGGAGTTGGTGCGCCCGGTGATCGCCGCCCGGAGCGGCATCATCACCTTGCCCATCCCTACGCTCTGCTCCTGCACGTAGTCGTGGATCAGCTCGTCGACACTGTCGTAGTCGAAGAACTCGACCATCGACAACTCCCGTTCCAGATCCTCCAGATACGATTGACCGGCGGCTAGCCGCTTGCGGGCGTCCTCGTCGTAGCTCACTTCCTCCTCGAAGAAGTAGCCGCTCTGATCGACGAAGTCGTTGAGCGTTTCGACCCGCGGCTGAAGCACGTCGATCACGTCGAGCAGGTAGTCGTCGTCGGACCACTCGTAGCCGGCAGCGCGTAGGAGCGGAGCGGCCCGCCGGCCCACCTCCTCCAGCGGCAGCAGTTCGCGCAGGTATTTGGCGTTGAAGTGGCGGAGCTTCTTGAGGTCGAAGACAGGGCCCCCCAGCGAGATGCGCTCGATGGAGAAGGCGGCGATCATGTCATCCAGGCTGAAGAACTCGCGCCCGTCGGGCATGCTCCAGCCCATGTTCGCGAGGAAGTTGAGGAGGGCTTCGGGCAGTATCCCCTGCGATCGGTACGAGTCGACGCTCGTGTCGAGCTTGCGCTTGCTGATCTTGGTCTTGTTCTGATCCGGGTTGCGCAGCAGCGGGAGGTGCGCGAACACCGGGAGGTCCCAGCCGAACGCCTCGTAGAGCAGCACGTGGATGGGCGTCGAGGTGACCCACTCCTCGGCGCGCATCACGTGGGTTACGCCCATGAGGTGATCGTCGACGACGTTGGCAAGGTGGTAGGTCGGGTAGCCGTCGCTCTTCAGGATCACCGGGTCGCGGATCTCCCGGTTCTGGATGGTGATCTCGCCGCGTAGCTCGTCGTGGAAGCTCGTCGCTCCGTCGTCGGGGGTGACCAGTCGAACCACGTGGGGCTCGCCGGCCGCGGCCCGTCGCTCCTGCTCCGAGCGGGGCAGGTTGCGGCCACGGCCGTCGTAACCGGGGTCCTGACCTCGGCGCTTCTGTTCGCGGCGCATCTCGTCGAGTTCCTCGGCGGTCTCGAAGGCGCGGTACGCCTTCCCGTCGGCCAACAGAGTGTGGACATGCTGCCGGTAGGTCTCCAGCCTTTCACTCTGCCGGTAGGGACCGTTCGGCCCGCCTGCTCGAGGGCTCTCGTCGGGCTCGAGGCCCAACCAGCTCATCATCTCCAGGATCCGCTGCTCGGACGTGGGGTTGTAACGCTCTCGGTCGGTGTCCTCGATCCTCAGGATGAAACGCCCGCCGCGGCTCTTGGCGAGCGCGTAGTTGAACAGTCCGACATATGCTGTTCCGACGTGCGGGTCGCCCGTCGGTGAGGGCGCGATTCGGGTCACGACAGTCATGGGGAACCCTCCCTTGTCCCGGCATTCTAGCTCAGCGGGGTCACCGTCCGTGTTGCCCCTGGGCCGCTGACAACGCGCTTTCTGCCGCGCCCCAAGCCTCGTCCGGGTCGGCAGCGACTACCCCGCGGAGGAGCCTATCCGTGCCAGGGGATCCCCACCGCGAGCGAGACCAGGGTCAGTACCGCGATCACCCAGAGGTAGGGGGCGAACATCCTGAAGCGGCCCATGCGGAGCAGGCGGAAGAGCCAAGCCAGCGCCAGGTAGCCGGTGACGAAAGAGGCGACCGTCATGGCAGCGAGCGCCGCGAGGGGTATCTGGGCGCCGCGTACTTCGGAGACTCCCAAAAGGGCGACGCCCAGCGAAGCCACGAGGTAGAGCAGGAACGAGAAGCGGGCCGCGAGTGCGCCCTCGGCACCCCGTCCCAGCATCGTTGCGATGGTCATTCCCGAGCGTGAGATGCCGGGTGTGACCGCGACACCCTGGGCGACGCCGGTGATCAGGGCATCGCGGAAGGTCAGGTCGTGCGGGCTCTTCTTCGTCCCTGACCTCGGGGTGAACCAGAGGACGAGGCCCGTAACTATGAGGGCCAGGGCCACGGGCAGGGGTCGGTTCAGCGAGTGGAAGACCTCCTTGAGCAGGAGCCCGATGATCGCCGTCGGTACCGAACCCGCCAGCACCAGCAGGGCCAGGCGCCAACCATCGGTTCTTCGGCCGGCCGCGCCGGCGACGCCGGCGAAGAAGCCGCCCAACGCCATCGCTACGTCACGCCGCAGGTAGATCAGGACGGCCAGCAACGTCCCGGTGTTGGTCGCGATGTCGACAGCGAGCGCCAACGACTCGCCGGGACCGCTGAAGCCGAAGTAGTAGTTGGCCAGGACCAGATGGCCTGAGGAGGAGACGGGAAGGAACTCGGTGAGTCCCTGGACCACACCCAGGACGATCGCTTCGAAGACGCTCATGCAGCCCTACCTCATCGAGAAGAGGGGTCGGAGAGCGCTC